>JBEICS010000001.1:0-27480 GCA_040383925.1 Acidimicrobiaceae bacterium
ATCCAGAGCATCGTCATCGAGGAGAACCGCTTCGGTTTCGAACCCGAGATCACGGCGAAGGTCGCGCGGGGTGGATGGCGGGTGTACGAGGTGGGCATCTCGTACTCGGGGCGCACCTATGCCGAGGGCAAGAAGATCGGCTGGCGCGACGGGGTGCGTGCCTTCTACTGCATCGTGCGCTACTCGGCCATCGGCCAGCGCGTGCGGCGTGCGGTGAAGGGCTGAGGGTGGCGGCCCTCCGGTCGCTGCTCTCGCTACATTGGCAGCGCCGCCGACTGTCGTCCGGCGCTCGCTGCGTGCTCGGTGCGACCACGGGGCATGTGGATCGATTCGAAGGTGAGCACTGATGTCCGAACCCCACCAGGATGCCGATTTCGTTCTTCGCCGGTTCCGGCGACAGCTCCGCAGGGCCTGGTGGGTCGTTCCCCTGGCGGGTGCAGCGTGTGCCGTGGCCGGCATCGTCGGACTGCCCCGCGACTACACGTCCACCGTCACGCTCGAGGCTGCTGCTGAGGAAGGGGTGCTGTCGTCGGCAGAACTCGTCGTGCCGATGCCTCCGCTGAACGTGGATGTGGCGGCCATCTCGAGCGATCGTTTCGAGAACGAGGTGAGCGACCGGATCGGGAGCAGCGTGAACGCGACGGTGCTCGCTGCCGGCAACGTCGTGACCATCACGGTCGAGAGTTCCTCCCAGCAAGCGGTCAGTGAAGCGGTAGCCGCCTATGTGGAGGGGTTCACCTCGTCACGGCGCACGAGCATGGATCAGGAGTTGGACAAGGTCGCGGCCAACCTCGATTTCGCCCAGCAGGAGAACCTCAAGCGAATCGCTGAGATCGATGCTGAACTCGCCTCCGTCACCGATGCGACGGGCAGCCTGGCGCAGGCTCTCCTGTACGACCGGTCGTTGGCCGCCACCGAGAACGTGAAGGTGTCGAGGCAGATCGACGCCGTGGCGGCGGTGCGCGAGGACCCCACCGCGGGTGTGTCGGTGGGAGACGCGAACGACCCGAAGGCGTCGGGGGTGACGGTGAGCCGCATCATCCCGGGCGTGTCGCTCGGCATCATCCTGGCGATCGGCCTCCTGTACCTGTTGGCGGTGCTCGATCACAAGGTGCGCTCGCGGGCCGACCTCGCCGGGCTCACCGGACTCGATGTGCTGGGCGTGCTGCCGAACCGTGGTGCCGACGACCTCGACCAGCGGGTCGTGGCGCTCATCTCGGCACAGGCGAAGGGCCGTGGGGCTTCTGCTGCGCTGCTGGTTCCCATCGATGCAGCGGCGCAGCGGTCCGACGCGCTGGCACGGCTGGTGTCCGCTGCCGGCGACGGACTCGATCTCGGGCTCGCCGACAACATCGGTGGCGACCGATCGGTCCTCGCGTCCGACGTGCCGCTGGTCTTGGTGGCGGCCGCCGGGGCGACGACCGCCGAGGCCGTGGAGCACGCGGCCAGCGATCTGGCGCTTGCCGGACGGACCGTGCTCGGCTCGCTCCTGGTCGATGTCGCGCCGTCCGACATGCGCCACGCGGTGGGTAGCGACCGCCGCCGCTCGAGGCTCTACTGACGGTGACCCCGCAGTCGGGCAACGAGCCCGGTGCTGACGGCGCTGTTCCGTCGGGCAGTAGCCGGTCGTTGGGTGCAGTGGCGCGCTCGCCGCGCGCCCTCATCGCCGTTTCGACAGCCGTCAACCTCGGCGCCTACTTCCTGCTGTCGAAGTTCGTCGCGGTGCGTAGTGGCGTTGCGGGCATTGCTGTCCTTGGTGTCGTCTCGGCGATCTCGAACATCTTCGCTCTGCTCGCCGATGCGAACGTCGGCCCCGAGCTGACCCAACGGGTCGCGGCGCGCCGCCCCGGAGCAGCGGGTGACGAGGACGTGGCCGTGGTCACCAGGGCTGTCTTCCGGATCACGGCCGTCGGGTGTGTGGGCCTGCTGGTCGTGCTCGCTGCACTGGCGCCGTGGTTGGGTTCTTGGCTCGATCTGTCGGTGTGGGCCGTGATCGCGGCTGGTGCCGCAGGTGTTGCCACCATCGCAGCGCAGCAGTGTTTCAACTACCTCAGCGGCCTCGGGGCCACGGGCCGGGTCGCGGCCGGTGGCATCGCCCGGAGCCTCGCGGTGACCGGGGTGATCGTGCTGACCATGGTGGTGCTCGACAGCTCGTTGCCCTTTGCGTACCTGTTCGGAATGGCCGCTGGAGCGGCTGCAATGGCGGCCTTCACCGTCGGTGTGCTGCCTCGCCTTCGCGGCAGCGCACCTCGAGGCATCTACGGCGAGTTGCTCCGAGTCGGAAGCGGGATGACGGCAACGTTGGTGGCCTACACCGGTGCCCTGTTCGCCCTGCCGCTGATGGTGCAGGCGTTGGCCGGTACCGAGACCAACGGGTTGTTCAAGGCGGCAGCGCTCGTGAGCGGCGGTCTGCTCCAGTTCCTGAACTCGACGGTGCGCTACGAGTTCTTCCCGCGGATCAGCGCCGCACCCTCGGCCGAACACGCCGACCGGGCGGTTCGTGCCGAGCTGCGGCTCCTCGTCGCTGCGATGGGCTGCATGGCGGTGGTGATGGTCGCCCTACGCATGGTCGTGTGGCCGGTGCTGTTGACGGGCGACTTCGACGGGGCTTCGGGTGTGCTGGTGTGGGTACTGGTCGGCGACCTGCTGCGGGTGTTCGTCACGGTCATCGGCTTCGGGTTGTATGCCCGTATCGGTGTCAGGTGGCTCCTCGCACTCGAGGCTGTCAACGGCGCCGCACTCGTCGCGCTGGTGTGGTTTGCCGCTGCGCACGATGCCACACCTACGGCCGTCGGCGTGGCGTACGCAGGAGCGCACCTGGTTGCGGTCGTTGCCGCTGCACTGTTCGCGTCGCGTCGACTCGTGGGTCGGCCGCTGTGGCTCGAGCTGGGTCTGCTGGCGATGTGTGCCGCCCTGGTAGCGGTCACGGCCCTTGCCTCAGACCGCTCGACCTGGCTCGGCATCGCCCTTGCGGTCGTGTCGGTCGCGGTGCTCGGGAACCTGGTCCGCGCAGCTCGGCGGCAGGGGCGCTCGGCGCCGAACCAACCATGGGTGACGGCGGGGGCTGTTCGGTACAGCGACGTGGCACCCCGCCATGGACTCGGCCTACGCCATGGCATCGTGCTCGGTGGCATCACGGTGCTCGGTACGGCTACCCAGCTGCGCTCCGCCGGCGGCGTCGGCCCGGCCGAGGTGCTGCTGGTGCTGTTCCTCGCCGCCACCTGGCGGGCGAGTGGCCTGGTCACGCGATGGTGGGCCCCTTCTCGAGTCACGCGAGCGCTTCTGGTGTTCGCCGTGATGTCGACAGCGGGGGCGCTGATGGGATCGCTCGTCTTCGACGAGGATCTGGTCGCCATGGTGCTGAGGCTCTCGGTGCCGGTTCTGCTGCTCGTGGTGGTGTGCTACGCGATGACCCGGCCCGATCCGGCGCGGCTGCTGAAGCCCTGGGCGCTCACTTTCGGTCTTGGCTTCCTCGCCACCCAGTCGATGCTGCTCGTCGCCAGCCGGGTCACCGGCTCGGTCGGGCCATTCGTTCCGATGTACTTCGACATCCGGTTCCAGGGCTGGACCACGAATCCGAACCAGTTGGCATTCCTGACGGCTGTTGCCTGCGGCGCGGTCCTGTTGTCGGGTATGCGGAGCGTGGTGGTTCGCGTCGCTGCCGTGGTCGCCGCGCTGGGCATCGGGGCAGCGTCGCTCAGCGATGGTTTCCGCCTGGCGTTGATGGTGGGAGTGATGGCACTGCTGTTGCTCTCGGTCACCTCGGCAGCCCGTCGAACGGCGCCGCTGGCGCGCCTGTGCTCGTGGGTCGCCATCGCCCTGGGCGGCGTCGGCGTTGCGTTGCTGTGGCCTCGGATGCTCAGCCGAGCCGAGGGTGTGGCATCGGCAGGCAACCAGGGTTCCGACCGACTGTCGCTGTGGAAGGCCTGTGTCCATGCGATCGGGCAGTCGCCGCTGACAGGCCTCGGTCCCGGGGGGCACGCGTCGCTGCCTACCGTGGCCGAGCCGATGGAGTGCCACAACTCGCTGCTCGATGTGGCGTCATCCGCGGGGCTGATCGCCGGTGCGGTGTTCGTGCTGCTGATCGTCGCGCTCATCGGCCGCGCCTGGCGTCGTCTCGACCGGGTGGCGGTCTTCGTTCTGGTCCAACTGTCGGTGATGACGATGTTCGGCTATCTCCTGCGCTATCCGCCGCTGTGGTTGCTGCTGGCGCTGATCGAGGTGCGTCTCTTCCCGTGCAGGCGTCGCCAGAGCCGTGGTGGTAGCTCGTTCCGTAGCGGGGAACCCGTCCTTGCCACGCCTGGGGTCGACCGCTAGAGCCAGCAGGGCCGGCGGGCGAGATCCCCGAATCTTTGCGACCGGTCGGGCGCCGAAGTACCTTCATCCTGTGGCCCGAGTCCGGTTGATCGTCGGATTGCTCGGATGGGCCTTGCTCGCTGTGGTGGTAACCACAGCCAACGATGGGCGAGGCTTCTCGCGTTCGTCGGAGATTCGGGGCCTAGAGAAGGAGTCTGCAGGAACGGGTGGCGATGGTCAGCTCGTTTGGTCGGCTCGGTCGACGGAAATCGCCGTGACGTTCGGTGCTGCGAATCCGCAGGAGGGCATCGACTACCGAGTACGGGTTTCGCTCCCTGAACGACCCGAGATGGAGGTGGGGGGTTGCGCCATTTCCCGATCCTGGATTGCATCCTTCTGCGTGGTGCACGGATTGACAGACGACACGACCTACGCGCTCGATGTCTTGCAGATCGACTCAGAAGGGCGGCAAACACCAGTGGTGGAGGGACTCGTCGTGGCCACCTCGAGTCATTCGATCGAATCTGCCATCGCTAGCCCTGCACAGGCCGCGGCCGAGCGCGATCGTCTCCGGTCGGTGGTCTTTGGATCCGAGGAACCGCTGGAGGCTGTTGAGACCTCAATGACATCCGACATCTGCACCGAAGACCCTGGGTTCCTCTACTGCACTCCGGACTTCACTGCCGTGGCCCGGATCGATCTGCTGCGGGTCGAGATGGCCTTGGGTCTGGAGTCGTTGGTAGGGGTACTCGAACCCGACGAGCCGCGCGGAGCGATTGTCTATCACCGCGGACACGAGGGAGGGGAGACACCGAACTTTCGAGCGAACATCTTGGGGTTGTTGGAGCGCGGCTACGCGGTAGCCATCGTTTCAATGCCACTCTTCCCGCCGAATGCTCCGGCGATCGTGCTGGATGGAGGCCGATTCGGCGTCCTTCACCTGAACACCCACGACGACTTCGCGTTCGTTGAGGCCTTCGACGAAACGGGCCCTCTGAAGTTGTTCCTCCAGCCTGCGCTGGCCGTGATCGACTACTTCGCCGACCGGTCCGGCCCGTTGGGAATGCTCGGGCTGAGCGGTGGCGGTTGGACCACCACGATGGTTGCTGCACTCGACCCTCGTGTCGAGGTGTCGGTCGCTGTTGCGGGCAGTGTGCCGTTCACCTATCGCATGGGTGTCACCGAGAATCGCGGCGACTGGGAGCAGCGGCTTCCGCGCGTGGCGGGGAGCATCGATTACACCGACCTCTACCTCCTCGCGACCACTGATAGCCGCACCGCGTACGTCGTGTCGCACGATGACGACCCGTGCTGCTTCGCCTCGGCCGGCGGCACTCGTGCTTGGGAAACCGAGTTGTCCGATGACGCGGCGCGCTGGGGTGGGCGGCTCGAGTTCCCACACCTCGATGCGCCCACCCACGACATTCAGCCCGAGACCCTTGCACTGCTGCTCGAACTGCTGGGCTGATGCACCGCCAGGGGCTGCCCCTGCGGGGGAGGAGCAGGCCGGTAGAGTCCCAGAGACTCATGCGGCCGCCTCCGGCACCGTGGCGGCGTGCCAAGTATCGATCGGAGACATGGATTGGTCGCGAGATCAGGCGACGGCGCAGGGAGCAGAGCTGCGCTCGAACATGTGGTCGAGGCTGCTGACGGATTCGGACGCGAAGCCATTGCAGCCGCTGTCGAACGCGCCGTACGTGAGGCGAGGTTCTCGGACGAACCCACCGACGCTCGTGGGCTGTTCGCCGACCTCGTGGCTCCTGGCAGGCGAGCCTTTGTACTGGTCAACCATGTCATGCATCGCCGCGACGATGAATCGCGCGACAACTTCGATGCCAAGGTCACCGACGCCGAGGTGATCGGTGCCGTCACCGATCTCGTTGCGCAGGCCACCGGTAGCCGTCGGCTGCTCGCCATCGGCAACTCACCCCTGCAGGGCTGCGATCACGCTCGTGTCGTCGAGGAGTCCGGCATGGTCGACGTGCTCGAGCGGTGGGACGGGGCCGACCGACCGGATCTGGTCGATCTGCGAGGTGTCGTGTCGACATGGAGCCGAGTGGGTGCGAAGTTGAGCGAGGAACGGCGCTCGCCCTCCGACGCGGTCGAGGTCGACCTTGGGCCACACAGCCTGCTCGAACAACTCTACGCTGGCGGCCGGATGCCCCAGTTCCGCGTAGGTGACTATGCCGCCGACGAGACCGAGAGTTACCACGCGCAGGGACGGCACGTGTACGCCGTGCACCGTCGACTGCTCGAGTCCGACCTCATTGTCAGCGTGCCCACCTTGAAGACCCACCAGAAGGTGGGTATCACCTGTGCGTTGAAGGGCACGGTCGGCGCCATCAACCTCAAGCAGTGCCTCGCCCATCACCGCCTCGGAGGCCCCGGTGAGGGGGGCGACGAGTATTCGCCCGACGGCATGTTGCGCAAGATCGCCTCACGGCTCGCCGAGCGGGCAGGGGGGCTGGGTACCGGACTGCTGGCGAACGCCGAACGGGTGGTGTCGAAGATCGCCTATCGAGGCGCCCGGTTGCCCGAGCGCTCGTTCATGGGCGGCGCCTGGAGCGGCAACGACACCGCATGGCGGATGACGCTCGACATCGCCCGCGTGCTCCGATTCGCTCGGCCCGACGGTTCGTTGGCCGACGAGCCGCAACGCCGTCACGTGGCCGTCATCGACGGGCTGATCGCTGGTGAGGGCGAGGGTCCGCTGCGACCGACCGCGCGGCACGAGGGCGTCATCATCGCGGGGACGAACCCCGTGGTGGCCGATGTGCTCGCGGCACTCGCCATGGGCTGGGATCCGCGAGCGCTGAATCTGCTCGTGAATGCCGTGGGGATCGATCAGTTCCCTGTGGTCGACATCGACGGTCTCGATGCGATGATGCTCGTCGCTGACGGCAACGAGTTCACGATGTCGACGGCGCCGCGCCTCACCAGCAAGCCCTTCCGTCCTCCGAAGGGCTGGGCTCCTGCCGACCTGTTCCTCGGCCTCGAGGGCGGGGTATCGGTGTGAGTCTGCAGGAGACGGTGTACGAGCGTTCGCCGGTGTTGGTCCAGCACGCCCTGGTGTCGATGCGCGGGGCGAACTTCCGCTTCCGGCGGTCGAACGATCGGGCCATGCGCGCAGCCTTGAGTGACCTGCTCGCTTCAGAGGCGCTGAGTGTCGACGAGCGACGCGCCCGGCGCAGTCGGGAGCTCGGCGAGTTCCTGAAGGCCGCCGTCGAATCGACGCCGTACTACCGCGAGTTGCACGCTGCGGGTCAGTTCCCTCCGGTCTGGCGCGACGACGACCCGCTGTCGGCCTTTGCGGCTGTCCCACTGCTCGACAAGGCCCGGGTTCGAGGCCATGAGGCCGACTTCTACGCGGAGGCGATCGACCCAGGGCGGACGGTGGTGGGCTTTACGAGCGGTACCACCGGCTCGCCGATGAAGATTCGGGAGACTTCGGCGTCGCTGTCGAAGCGTTTCGCGTTCGTTGCGCGCCTTCGAACGTGGGCTGGCCTGGCCGAGGTGGTCCACCCGCGCCGCGCCCAGTTCACCGGCCGGGCCATCTGCCAGGAGCGGCCACCGTTCTGGCGGCGGAACCTCGCCGACAACGCGCTCCTGTTGTCGACTGTGCACCTCTCCGAACGCGCTGCCGCAGGCTATGCCGACGCCATTGCCTCGTTCCGGCCCGTGCTGATGGACGGCTATCCGTCGGCCATGCTCGCCCTCGCCAGGCTCGCCGCGGTGCAAGGGATCGCCTTGCCGCAGGTCCCGGTTGTCATTGTCTCTGCCGAGACACTCACCCCGGAGATGCGTGCCACCATCGGGTCGGCATTCGGCGCAACGGTGTACAACCAGTACGCCGCGTCGGAACCGAGTTGCTTCTGGAGCGACTGCGAGTTCGGCAACATGCACATCCACGAGGAGTACGGCATCTCGGAGATCCTCGACGCCTCGGGCGCCCCGGTGGCCCCCGGCGAGACCGGCGAGGTGGTGGTGACCTCACTGCTCAATCCCGCCATGCCCCTGATCCGTTACCGAACGGGCGACCTGGCTCGTCGAGGTCTCGACACGTCGTGTCCCTGCGGACGCAACCTGCCACTCGTCGCGGAGGTCCTCGGTCGCACCGACGACATCCTGTACACCCCGAGTCGCGGCTATGTCGGTCGGCTCGATCCGATCTTCAAGGGGGTCACCGGCATCATCGAGTCGCAGGTCGTCCAGGAAGATCTCCAGCACATCCGTCTGCTCGTGGTGCCCGAGCCGGGCATCTGGGGCGCTGAACCGCAGGCCAAGCTGTTGCACAACCTGCTCGCCAAGGTGGGGTCCGACCAACAGGTGACGGTGGAACTGGTCGACGAGATCCCGCGCGGCGCCAACGGGAAGTTCCGTTCGGTCATCACCAGGTGCCGCAGCGACTATCCCCTCGACCTGCAGCCCTACTGACAGCCGCCACCGCACCGCGAACCCGTCGACCTATCCTGACGCCCATGCGCATCCTCGTCACCGGCGCAGCCGGCTTCATCGGCTCGCAACTCGTTCGTCGACTGCAGGCGGTGGGAGAGGTGGTCGGTCTCGACGACCTCTCGACAGGCAGCCTCGACAATCTGAAGGGCGTCGACAGCCGACTGGTCGTCGGCTCGATCCTCGACCCTGATGCACTGGGAGAGGCCATCGAGGGGTGCAACGCCGTGGTGCACCTCGCCGCCCGGCCGTCGGTGCCGCGGTCGGTTGCCGACCCACTTGCGTCGCACGAGGCGAATGCCACCGGCACTCTGAAGGTGCTCGACGCAGCTCGGGCGCTCAACGATCCGTTGGTCATCGTTGCGTCGTCGTCATCGGTGTACGGCGCGAATCCCACCTTGCCGAAGAGCGAGTCGGCACTGCCGATGCCCATGAGTCCCTATGCGGTGAGCAAGTTGGCGACCGAGCAGTACGCCATGGCCTGGCAGCACAGCTACGGCATGCGCACCTTGGCCTTCCGATTCTTCAATGTGTTCGGCCCGTATCAGGTCCCCGGGCACGCCTATGCAGCGGTGGTTCCCGCCTTTCTGTGGGCGGCGCTTCGGGGCGAGCCGCTCACCGTCCATGGTGACGGACAGCAGAGCCGCGACTTCACCTATGTCGGCACGCTGTGCGAGGTGATCGCCGACGCGTTGCAGCGCGGTGTGTCGCACAATTGGCCTGTCAACCTCGCATTCGGTACTCGGACCACGCTGCTCGAGATGATCGCGATGCTCGAGCCGATCCTCGACCGGAAACTCGACATCGAGCACGTCGGGTCGCGCACCGGCGATGTCCGCCACAGTCAGGCCGACAACTCCGTGCTGCGGGGTCTGTTCCCCGACGTCATGCCGGTTCCCCTGGAACAGGGTCTGCGCGAAACGGCGGACTGGATGGCGACTCAGGTGTCGCCCAGCTCTGCCCGGTAGACCCGGTTTCTTGAGACGGCGGCGAGTGGCGTCACCTCCATGCTTCGTCGCAGGTGCCGAATAGCACTTTGCCGGTTCGGCACGGCTCGTCGACTTCGTAGACGAGCGGTCCGCTGACGAACAGCACCCTGCTAGCAGTCTTCGGTGAAGCAAGCTAGTATGGTTACGCCAGTTTCCTGGTCGGTGCTATCGCAGTGACCTGGATCGCCACGGGCGGACACCTCGAGGACGCAGTAGAGATGACACCCAGAACGACTGCAGGAGAGGGCGCCACGCCGTTCGGCGACCACGCAGCAGCCCTCAGCGGTCGACATGTGATCGTGACCGGCGTCAACGGCGGGATTGGCCGCGCGGTCGCAGGTGCCTTTGCTGGTATCGGCGCCACGATCATCGGAATGGACCGAACTCCAGAGCTTGCGAGGGAGGCGGTCGAGCATCTACCCGCCCACGGCGGGAAGCAGCACGCATCGACCGATGTCGACCTCTCAGATCCGGATGCAATCACCGCCGCTCTGACTCAAGTCAGGCGGATCTCGAAGGACATCGCTGCGCTGGTCAACGTCGCCGGTTACGCAGCCGACGCTGTGGCATTGATGGTCACGCAAGATTCACTTCGCACCCACTTCCAGGTGAACTTCAGCAGTGCTGTCCAGATCTCACAATTCGTCGCTCGCCTGATGGTCCGGACCGGTGGAGGTTCCATCGTCAGCGTTTCCAGCGTGACCGGCCTGGATGGCAACCCTGGGCAGCTGGCGTACGGTGCCTCCAAAGCCGCTCTCAACAACTCCACCCGGATCCTTTCAATGGAGCTTGCCGCTCAAGGGGTCCGAGTGAACGCAGTCGCACCTGGTATCGTCAACACGCCCATGACACGATCACTCTCTGAGGATGCCCGTGCACGCCTCGTCGACCGTGTGGCCATGGGAAGAATGGCGGAGCCAGACGAAGTAGCGTCAGTCGTCCTCTGGCTGGCCAGCCCGGCCGCATCGTTCGTCACAGGACAAGTGGTCCGAGTCGATGGCGGGATGTCGGCGTGATGCCGGACCGTCTGCTTCGGGGTGAGAACATCCTGGTTACCGGTGCCAATCGCGGCATCGGTTGGGCTGTGTGTCAAGTGCTCGCAGCCAACGGCGCTAACGTGATAGCAACCAGTCGAACCATGGATCGCGAGTTCGAAGACAAACTCGCTGAACTCGCCGCAACCCATGACGTATTCATACGCCGAGAACATCTCGCGCTTGATGACCCGCAGAGTATCAGAGCGGTGCTGGATGGCGCACGAAAGGTCGAGCCCCCGCTATCCGGTCTCGTTAACAACGCCGGGGTGACATACAACGCATTGTTTCAACTGTCCCCCATGGTTGCGGTACGGGAAGTGTTCGAAGTCAATTTCTTCGGACTTATGACTCTGATGCAGGGGGCCGCCAAATTGATGGCCCGCCACAAGCGGGGCAGCATTGTCAATATCTCCTCCACTGCAGCCATCGATGCCAACCCAGGGCGGTCGGTGTACGGCGCCTCGAAGGCTGCCGTGCTGACCCTCAGCAAGTCCGCTGCTCGGGAACTGGCACCGTTGGGCGTGCGAGTCAACGTCGTGGCCCCTGGGTTGACGGACACAGAGATGCTCAGCAGCATGACCGACGACGTCATCGCCGAGGTCGAGGCGGCCACGGATATGGCACGGCGGGGTCGGCCGGCAGAGGTCGCAGAAGCGGTCGCTTTCCTAGTGTCACCGCTGGCTTCGTACGTCACAGGGCAAGTCATCCGGGTCGACGGGGGGTTGAGAGCGTGATCGATGCGGATGAGCAGTTGAGCGATCAGCAGGCCCTAGCGCGTCTCGCCTCGCGAGCGCGATGCTCGGTGTTGCGGCTGGGCCACGCTGCCGGAGGAACCGGAGCCCACTACGGGCCCGCTCTGTCCCTCGTCGAAGTGATGACTGCGATCTACTCCATGGCGCGTGTAGCCCCAGGTGTGGGGACGGATCTGGAGCGCGATCGGGTAATCCTGAGCAAAGGGCACGGGAGCTTGGCGCTATATACGGTGCTTCACGAATTCGGTCACATTCCGGACGATGTGCTGGAGACCGCGGAGCTCGACGGCACCCGACTACCTGGTCAGCCGATCTGCGATCGTGAGTTAGGCATCGAGTTCTCGAGCGGCAGTCTCGGCATGGGACTTGGGTATGGTGTGGGACTAGCGCTCTCCGCTCGGATGATGCAGTCCGGTCGCCGGATCTTTGTCGTCATGGGCGACGGTGAGACCAATGAAGGGTCCGTCTGGGAGGCCGCGATGGCCGCCACCCACTTCGGTCTTGGATCCATCACGGCAGTCATCGACGTGAATGACCTGCAGAGTGATGGAGCGACGAGCGACATCATGTCCTTTGACCATGCCGCTGGCTGGGCCGGCTTCGGCTGGGAGGTCATCGAGGTTGATGGGCATTCGATCCCGGCCCTCCAAGCGGCAATTGCTCAGAAGCCGTCCGGGCGTCCGCGGTGCATTCTCGCGCGCACCGTCAAGGGTAAGGGGATCTCCTTCATGGAGGCCGTCCCCGAGTGGCACCATGGCCGGCTCACCGAGCCTCAGTACGCCGAAGCGCACGATGAGTTGCGTGGCGGTGAGCCTCGATGACAAACCTTCCCAACCCCCGCGGCCTGTCGCGATTGGGGCCGCGGGGCACGTTCGGTACTGCCTTGTTGGCCGCCGCCGAACTCAACCCCAGGGTCGTTGGTGTCACCGCTGACCTAGCTATCACGGCTGGGCTCGAGCGGTTCCGGGTGAAGTATCCGGAGAGGCTCCTGAACGTCGGCATCGCCGAGCAAAACCTCGTGGGGATCGCCGCAGGTCTCGCAGAGGACGGATGGCAACCGTTCGCTGCGACCTTCGCCAACTTTGCAGCGATGCGCAGCAATGAATTCGTGCGACACCACCTCGGTTACATGAGGCAGAAGGTCTCAGTGGTTGGAATCGGCGCCGGATTTGCGATGGGTCAGTTCGGCACCACCCACTACTCGCTAGAGGATGTCTCGGCGCTTCGAGCGATTCCGAACCTCACGATCCTGAGCCCCGGAGACTGCACAGAGGTGTTTCAGGCCGTGCTGGCGCTCGCCAACGATCCACAACCGTGCTATCTGCGCCTGAGTGGAGCCCCATCCATGCGACCCGTGGATCAGAGCGACACCTCCTTCCAAATCGGGAGAGCGAGGGTGCTGTCGACCGGCAGCGATGTCACCATCGTCGGCACTGGCAGCATGCTCAGCGTTGCGGCAGGTGCTGCTGGCATTTTGCAGGAGCGGGGCATCTCGGTGGGCGTGGTGAACGTCCACACAATCAAGCCGTTGGACGAAGACGCGATTCGTGGCTTGATTGGGAGCACGGGCGCAGTGGTGACGGTGGAGGAGCATTCGATCCTGGGTGGGCTCGGGGCCGCGGTGGCCGAGATCCTCTCTGCGGAAGCAGGCTCGCCACCGCTGCGCCGAATCGGCGTGCCCGACCGGTTCCCCAAAGTCGGGTCCTATGATTTCGTGCTCAAGCAGTGCGGCCTCACAGACCTGTTGGTTGCCGACGAAGTCGGGGACTGGATCAGTCGACACCGGCGCGCAGCCGCTGCCACCACTTGAACCACGTACACGCGCCGGCGCCACCGCAGGGAGAAGGAGAAAGATGACCAACGAAGAAGCTCTCAAGAAGGCCTTCTGTGAGGGACTAGGGGTCAACGAGGACGAGATTGATTGGGGTACCCTTCAATACCGTGGAATCGAACAATGGGACTCTGTGGCTCACATGCAGGTGGTGGCTGAGATTGAAGATGCCTTTGACATCATGATGGACATCGATGACGTGATTGCCATGTCAGACTTCAAGGCCACCAAAGAGATCCTTCAGAAGTATGACGTGAGATTTCCCTGACATGCTTCTGGATGGTCGCGCCGGAACGGACATCATCCTCATCGAGGCCTCGTCTGGCGCCACCATCACCGTCAACGACGTACGGGTCAGAGCGACTGAGGTCGCTGGAGGGGTCTCGTCGCTCACCTTCCTGGTTGCCGATGCCTCTATCGACTCGTGGCTCACGGGTCTCGCCCTGCTTGAGGCTCGCTCGGCCTTCGCCTTGATCGACCCCAGCATGGGCCACGCCGCAATGCTTGCACTCGTCGAGCGTTACCAGCCTGACCGGATTATCGATCCGGCGGGCGCGCTGGTCACCGGCGGCAGGGAGTGGAGCCGGGGGCGCCTCGCCACCAGGACCCACCCTGACTTGGCAGTCCTCCTGACGACATCGGGCACCACTGGCAGTCCTCGATTCGTACGGCTCTCCTCTGACAACATAGTTTGCAATGCTCGCCAAATCGCCCAGGCGCTCTCTCTCAGTCCAGATGACCGTTCGGTGACGACGATGCCGCTCGTCTATTCGTTCGGACTCTCGCTGCTCACGTCGCATGCAGTCTCGGGTGGTGCGCTGATCGTCACCGACCGCAGCGTGATTGAGTCCGGCTTCTGGGAGGACATCGATCGTTACCGCGTAACCACGATGGCTGGCGTGCCTGTGACCTACAAGATGCTTCGACGCCTCGGCTTCGCCGACCGCGCGCCCTCGGTGCGCACAATGATCCAGGCTGGCGGCCGCCTCGACTCGGAACTGATCTCGCACTTCCACGACATCATGGAGGCGCGAGACGGGCGATTCTTTGTGATGTACGGCCAGACGGAGGCCTCGCCGCGGATATCGGTGCTTCCACATTCGATGCTTCCCGCCAAACTTGGCTCTGTCGGCCTTCCATTGGCCGGTGGCCGTTTGTTCATCCTTGATGCTGACGATCGCGAGGTCCCGGAGATGACACGGGGCCGCGTCATGTACCAAGGCCCGAACGTCATGATGGGCTATGCCGATAGCTCGGATGACGTTGCGCTCGGCGACGTGTACGGCGATGTTCTCGACACAGGTGACGAGGGCTACCTTGACGAGGACGGTTGCCTCTACATCTCAGGTCGCACGAAGCGAATCTGCAAGCTTTCAGGAGTTCGAATCTCGCTGGAGGAGGTCGAGTCGATGGCATCTGTTCTGGTCCCCGAGGCTGCCGACGTGGCCGCCTACAGCCCTGGAGACGATACTCTCGTCTTGGTGGTCGAAGGCGCGCGAATCGGTGACGATGAGGTTCGTCGGACGATTGCGAACAGGCTGAAGGTCCCACCGAAGTTGGTCACGGTCTGCGCTCGAGAGTCTTTGCCTCGACTCGCCAACGGCAAGATCGACTACAGGACCCTGCAGTCGGAGCACGACACGTGAGCGTCCATGCCGAGCAGGTAATGGCTGAACTCTTTGAGCGGCCCCAGTTCAGCATCGACCAGGACGAGAAGACGCATCTGATTGCAGCAGAGATGTCTCGGCTGGTGCGACACCACCGCTTCAACTGCGAATCGTATGACCGCATTTGCCGGGTGCTTGCCGTACCGGATCGTTTCGAGCATCTCGCTGAAGTGCCCTACTTGCCGGTGTCTCTGTTCAAGACTCACGAGTTGCGGAGCGTGCCAGCCGAGGACGTCTTCAAGATCATGACGTCAAGTGGTACGACAGGTCAAGCGGTGTCGAAAGTCAGCCTTGATCGCGAGACAGCAACCCTACAGTCCAAGGCCCTGAGCCGAATCATGAGACGCATCATCGGTGACCAACGGTTGCCGATGATTATCATTGACACTCCTAATGTCATCAAGGACCGCAAGATGTTCTCAGCGCGCGGTGCCGGAATACTTGGCATGAAGCCATTCGGACGCGACCACTTCTTCGCCCTGGACGACGAAATGAGACTAGATACGGCTGGCCTCCAAACATTTCTTCGCGAGCGCAAGCCCGGACCGGTGCTCATCTTCGGATTCACGTTCATGGTGTGGAAGTACTTCCTCAACGCCCTCGCCGACGCGGGATCCACTGTGGACTTGTCAGGCGGCCTGCTCGTGCATTCAGGTGGTTGGAAGAAGCTGGTAGATGAAGCGGTAGGAAACACCGAGTTCAAACACACTGCCGCCGAACTCACTGGGATCACACGGGTGCATAACTTTTACGGAATGGTTGAGCAGGTTGGCTCGGTCTTCCTCGAGGGGGATGACGGTTTTCTCTATCCACCGAACTTCGCTGACGTGATCATTCGCGACCCGCAGACCTGGCTTCCTGCCCAGGATGGCGACATCGGCGTGGTCGAAGTGCTGAGCGTCCTGCCACGTTCTTACCCCGGACACGCAATCCTTACCGAGGACCTTGGGATCATCCACGGGGTTGGCGCCGCGGCAAGCGGCTGGGCGGGCAAGAAGTTAGAGATCATCGGCCGCGTGCCGCGCAGCGAGTTGCGGGGCTGCTCAGACACCCACGCTTTCGAAACCACCCGACCGGCATGACCACAGTCACCCAGCTTGTCCCTGAGCCGTGCGCCGTGGATCTCAATGACCTCCTTGCGCGATTGACGAGCGCAGCGGCCGTGCCACCGTTCGACTCGTCTCGGCAAGAGTTCGTGAGTGACCTGGCTCGACGATTGGGTCGCCGTTCTGCTTCGCATCCCGAGTCGCGGGCACTGGCTTACTGGATGCGCAGGGCCGAGATCACGCGAATGGCCGCTGCGTTTGCCGAGCTGGGAAGCGCACAATTGGTCCTGCAACCGCGTGGAACAGTCTTCCATGTCCCGCCGGCGAACGTGGATACGATCTTCGTGTACTCGTGGGCCATCTCGGTCCTTCTCGGCAATCGCAACATCGTGCGGATGTCCAGCCGCGCCACACATCAGTCGAATCTCATCTTGGATGTGATCAATGAGGTCTTAGCGGACCACCCTGGCGTGGCGATGTCGAATGCGATGATCACCTACGGCCATGACGATGCAATCACTGCAACAGTGTCCCAGCGCTGTGACACCAGGGTGATCTGGGGTGGTGACGCGACCGTCAACCGCATTCGGGCAGTTGCGCTGCCGCCGCATGCCACGGAGCTTGCCTTCGCGGACCGGTTCTCCTTCGCTGCGATCTCTACAGCTGCGTACTTGGCCCTTGACAACGCAGGGCGGGATTCCCTGGCGGAGCGCTTCTTCAACGACACCTATTTCTTCGATCAGATGGGGTGCTCGTCCGCTCGATTGCTGGTCTGGGTGGGCGCCCCCACTAGTGCGGATCACGACTTCAGGCAGCGGCTTCGTTCAATCGTCCGCAAGAAGGGTTACGACGTCCCCGCCGCCGTCGCCATCTCGAAACTGGCTCAGGCCTACAGCGGGATGATTGAGGGCGGCGCGGTCGCTGTCGACGTCCGTGACAACGCGCTCACCCTCCTTAGCGTGGAACGCTTCCCGCACACTAGAGGGCAGTTCTGCGGAGGCGGCTTTCTCTACGAACTTCAAGTTGAGAATCTCGGTGACATCGCTGCCGACATTCGCCGTGCGGACCAGACACTCGCAGTGTTCGGCATTCCCCACGCCGAACTGCGGGACTTCGTCGACCGTCTCGCCGGACGCGGCGTTGACCGTATCGTGCCGATAGGGAGCGCACTAGAGTTCAGTCGCTACTGGGATGGATACGACCTGTTCGCCGAGTTCACCCGGAAGGTGACAATCGATTCAGGAGGACTGCTGTGACGCCGGAGGTCGCCATCATCGGTGGCGGGGGCTACGGGCGCGAGGTACTGGAATACGCCGACGATGCTCGAGCTCACGGATGGAGTTTCCGAACGGTCGGGTTCTATGACGATGACGCCACTGTGCGAGACGGCTACTCGGGTGAGCACCCCGTTCTCGGCCCTCTCACGGCCATAGCGCATTCATCCATACAGCACTTTGTCATTGCGCTCGGTTCCCCCGAGACACGCCGAATGGCCTCCGATCTGGTGTTCGAGGCAGGCAAGCACCTCGTGTCCCTGGTACATCCCCGCGCGTACGTCTCGCGATCTGCCTCGATCGGTGCCGGCACGATCGTGTGCCCCTTTGGCATGATCGGTGCGAACTCGACTGTTGGACGCAACGTATCGGTGAACGTCTACGGCTCAATTGGGCACGATTCGATCATCGGGCGTGACGTCGTGGTGTCGCCGTACGCAGCCATCACTGGCACGGTGAACGTCGGGGATGAGTCTTTCCTTGGCACTCATACCACCATCACGCCTGGAGTCAGCATCGGCAGCCACTCGAAGGTGCATGCTGGCTCGGTGGTGATTCGCAGCGCCCCACCGGGCTCCCTGCTTGTAGGCGCGCCGGCGAAGGGTCGCGTGATTTTCAGAGTCCCCGATGTTCCCGCGAGCCAGCGATGATCAGCGATCTCGGGGTCGGAGTCGATGTCGAGCTTGTAGGTCGTTTCACTGACCCTGACCCTCGCTTATTCACCGAGAATGAGTTGGCGCTCTGCGAGGCCGCCGGGAACCCAGCGGAAAGCCGAGCAGGTCGCTGGTGCGCCAAGGAGGCCGTGGTCAAGGCGGTGGCACGTCACGTGCTGTTGAGTCCACGGGATGTTGAGATCCTTGCCGATCAGGCAGGCCGTCCGGTGGTGCACTGGCTGCGCCCACAGCTCGACCACGTCCGCTGCGACGTCTCGATCACGCACGGGGGAGAGATCGCAGCTGCGATCGCTGCCGCCTGGCAGGTGTCGTGATACGGGGCTATACGCGGCCAATGCTGGTCGCAGGCCTCGGGTTCTATGGGTGGGGACGGTCGTCCAGCGAAGGCTCTTCTCATCTGAGTAGGGAGCTGCGACTCGAACTGTTGCGCTTCGGAGCTGAGGGCGGGATGAGGGTGCTGGTGTAGGTCCCCAGGCGCGGTACAGGAGTTCTGCGAGCCTGTCGGTGTCTAACATCGTTACGGACCGGTGCCCCTGTCGGGCCATAACTCAGGTGTCGCCCAACTCCGCCCGGTAGACCTCGAGCAACGCCGTCCAGACACGCTCGCGGGCGAACTCGG
The DNA here is from genome assembly GCA_040383925.1 of Acidimicrobiaceae bacterium. Lineage (GTDB taxonomy): Bacteria > Actinomycetota > Acidimicrobiia > Acidimicrobiales > Ilumatobacteraceae > VFMC01. The sequence goes on from JBEICS010000001.1 coordinate 18,638, forward strand.
TCTGCACCCAGGCGCGTGCAGAGGAACCGAGCTCGTGCCGGAGCGATGGGTCGGCCAGCAACGACACCAGTGCCTCGCCAAGTCCGGTCGCGTCGCCGGTGGGGACGAGTACACCGGTGACACCGTGTTGCACGGCGTCGACCGTGCCCGTCGCCGCATAGGCCACCACCGGTACGGCGCAGAGCTGCGCCTCCAGCGGCACGTTGGGCAATCCTTCGCGGAATGACGGGAAGGCGAGGACGTCGAGGGCTGCGTACACGCTGCCGACGTCCGACCTCGTCGGCAGGTGGTGCACGTCGGGGTCGGTGTCCACTGCTGCGCGGACGTCGTCGGCAAGCGGCTCGCCCTCCTCGTAGTCGCCCACGATCAGCAGTTGGGCACCAGGCACCCGATCGCGAACTGTCGCGAATGCGGCCACCAGGTCGGTGATGCCCTTCGACCGGGTGAGTCGGCCGACGAAGCCGATGACCGGCGCGGTGGCAGGAAGCTGTAGCGCGACGCGCGCCTCGTCGCGTAGCGGTCGGTTGTCGAAGCGGGTGGTATCGATGCCGTTGCCCGATCCGGCACCGAGCACCTGCCCGCGGCCAGCAGGCAGTAGCCCGTCGAGTTCGGCGATCGATCGGGAACTGGGGCTGTTGAACACTACGGTGGTGGCGAGCCGCATCGCTGTGCGCTCGAGGCCGCGGAGCAGGGTTCGGCTGCGGCCGCTCGCCGACTCGTAGCGCAGCCCGCGTACGACGTACACACGGTGAGGCTTCCTGCAGAGCCATGCGCCCATCATGCCGAGGAGGCCTGCCTTCGGTGTGGAGGCATTCACGATGTCGGGGCGCACCCTCCGGATAAGCCTGATCACTGCGAAGAGCCCACGCAGGTCGCGCAACGGGCTCGGATCGCGGGTGAGAGGAAGGTCGAACACCTCGACACCGGGGTCGAACCGCGTCGTCGTGGCGGGATCGTCGATGCGGGTGCCGACCACGACCCGGAAGCCGTGTTCCTGCATGAACTGCAACTGGCCCCGGAGGAAGACGCTGCTGACCTCGCTGGTGATGAGATAGAGGATCGTCGCCGAGCCGCGTTGCGGAACTGCGCCTTGCTCGTGTCGCACGACGCTCAGGCTACCGACGGCCGAACAAGCGGCTGACGTATCGAGGGGAGATTGACGCAGGGCCTTGATCGCTCTTGTCCAAGTGAGGCTCGACCCCGTAGGTTGCCTCTGGGATGCTCGTTGTCGGACCGGCAACGAGGTAGCCAAGGCTCGCTTTCTTGGCAAGGAGTGCCATCGATGACTGACTCACCCGAGGTCGCTCGCATCCTCGTCACCAGCATCGGCTCGTTGGTGGGACGAGGCATCCTCGACGTCCTGGTCGGCCGCCGACAGGGCCTGCACCTCGTCGGCGGCGATGCCGATCCTGCCTCGCCTGCGTTCGCCGAATGCGACGAGTGGGTTCATCTTCCGGCCAGCACCGACCCCGACTTCGTGCCGGCGGTCGAGCAGGCGTGCCGTCGATTCGACGTCGAACTGGTGCTTCCCGGACGCGACCCCGATGTGTTGGCCCTGGCGGCAGCCAACGACGACCCGGCCAGCCCGGTGACGGGCCCCTTCGCACCGGCGGCACTGGTGACGGCGACACGCGACAAGTGGGAGACGGCACATCTCTGTGCGCGCCTCGGGGTTCCGTTCGCTCCGACCGTGTGCACCGACGAACCGCTTGCGGCTGAACAGGCAGCCGAGTTGGTTCACGAGTGGGGGTTCCCACTCATAGCGAAGCCTCGTCGCGGCAGCGGTTCGCTCGGTGTGCGGGTGCTGCTCGACCACGGCCACCTCGACGCGTGTCTCGCCCTCGCCGACTACATCGTGCAGCCGTTCCTCGATCCACCGAGCGCTGCGTCACTGGCGATCGAGGCATCGAAGGGCGTGCCGCTGTTCTGGGAGGTGCCCGTGATCGACACCCCGGCGGTGATGGCGGTGATCGAACCCGACGGCGAGGTGCGGGGGCCGGTGTGCTGTGCCGTGACGCAGCGTCTCGGACGGGTCGAGGATGTCCGACTCGTCACCGACGAGTCCATGACCGAGTTCGCCACCGCTGCGGTGCACCGGTTCCGCGAGGCCGGATGGCGAGGTCCGCTGAATCTTCCGCTGCGGCCAGGGCCGACGGGGTGGTACGTCATCGAGATCAACCCTCGGTTCACGGGGAGCACGTCGAGCCGTCTCCATCTCGGCTTCGACGAGGTCGGGCTCACCATCAATGCCTGGACGGGTCGAACCGTCGTTCCGCCGGTGACGGCACCACCCGTGTCGAGGGTGCGGCGCATCCTGCACGACTTCCCGGTCAGACCGGCCTGAGCAGCATCGCAACGCCTCAGTCGACGCCGAACTCGGGCATCGTGGCATGCCCCTCGGCGGAGACGCCGTCACGTCGCACCACCGCCCGGATGGTCTTCCAGATGATCTGGAGATCGAGCCGCATGGTTCGGTGATCGACGTACCACACGTCGAGGTCGAACCGCTCGTCCCACGTGGTGGCGTTCCTGCCGTTCACCTGCGCCCAACCGGTGAGGCCGGGCCGCACCTCGTGGCGACGGGCCTGATGCGCGCTGTAGCGCGGGAGGTAGGCCATCAACAGCGGGCGAGGGCCGACCAGCGACATGTCGCCGCGCACGATGTTCCACAGCTCGGGCAGCTCGTCGAGGCTGGTGGAACGAAGGAGACGTCCGAACGAGGTGAGTCGCTCGGCATCCGGCAGCAAGTGGCCGTCGGGGCCAGTGGCCGAGGTCATCGTGCGGAACTTGTACATCGTGAACGGCCGAGCATTCCGGCCGGGCCGCTGCTGGGTGAACAGAACCGGCCGGCCGAGTTTCAGCGCGACCAGTACTGCGAGCACGGCGATGAGCGGGCTGAGAACGACCAGCGCCACAGCGCTGGCGACGATGTCGAACAGCCGCTTCACCAGGTCAGCCCCAGCAGGAACGCATTTCGGCGATGACGTGCTGCAGATCGTCGTCGCCGAGGCTGGAGCCCGATGGCAGGCAGAGGCCGAGTTCGAACAGGTGGTCGCTCACACCGCGCTCGTACACGGCAGCGCCGGCGAAGACAGGCTGGCGGTGCATCGGCTTCCAGAGCGGCCGGCTCTCGATGTCGCACGATGCAAGGTGGGCTTCGACTCGGTGTCGGTCGACGCCACCGGACACAGCGGGGTCGATGAGCACGCAGGTGAGCCAGCAGTTGCTCGTGTCGGACTGCGGGTCGAACGAGAGGCCAGGAAGATCGGCGAGTTCGGTGCGGTAGATGGCATTGATCTCGCGCCGCCGGGCGATCTTGGCCGGGAGGCCGAGCAGCTGGCCGCGGCCGAGCGCAGCGAGCAGATTCGACAGGCGATAGTTGAAGCCGATGTCGGTGTGTTCGTAGTGGTTGACGGGTTGGCGTGCCTGGGTGGACAGGTAGCGCACGTGCTGAGCCAATGCCGCGTCGTGGGTGACCACCATGCCGCCGCCGCTGGTGGTGATGATCTTGTTGCCGTTGAACGAGAACGCGGCAGCAGCGCCGAACGAACCCGCCTGTCGCACCGTGCCGTCGATGACGGTGGAGGCACCGAGCGCCTCGGCTGCGTCCTCGATGAGGATGACGTCGTGCCGCGCACACACGTCGACCAGTGCCGCGTAGTCGGCGCACCGGCCGTAGAGGTCGACGGCGAGCAATGCCTTCGGTGGTGTTCCCTGGGCGGCGAGGTCGACGATCGCCTCCTCCACCAACGCAGGGTCGAGATTCCAGGTCAGCAACTCGCTGTCGACGAACACCGGTGTGGCCCCGGTGTAGGTGACGGCAAAGGCTGTGGCGGCGAACGTGAAGGTAGACACCAGGACGACATCGCCGGCACCGATACCGAGGGTCTGCATCGTCAGGTGCAGCGCCGCCGTGCCGCTCGACACGGCCACGGCATGCGGCATGTCGACCAGCGCCGCGAACTCGTTCTCGAACGCCGTGAGGTCGGGCCCGACCGGTGCGATCCAGTTCGAATCAAACGCGGCAAGCAGCAACTCGCGCTCAGTAGCGCCTACGTCGGGCGGCGAGAGGAAGATGCGGGCCATCGTCAGAGGTGCTCGACGTTGGCCGCTGCGGCGAGTCGGTGCCGGGCGTCGAACACGTAGGCTGCCTCGGCGGCGATGCGCTGGAAGTCGATGGAGTCATGGTCGGTGAGCACGACGACCGCGTCGTACGCGGCGACATCGGAGCTGGCGAGATCGACCAGGGTGACGTGGTCGAGACCTCGAGGTGCTGCATCGAGATACGGATCGACCGCCTCGACGACGGCACCGAGTTCACCCAGCAGTTCGGCCACGCGCACGGCAGGAGACTCGCGGGCGTCGCTGCTGTTCTTCTTGTAGGCGAGGCCGAGCAGCAAGATGCGCGAGCCGCGAACCGACTTGCACCGATCGTTCAACGCGAGGGTGAGGCGCGACACCGTGTAGTCGGGCATGTGCTCGTTCACATCGTTGGCCAGTTCGACGAAGCGGAACTGGTGCCCGAGGCTCTGCTTCACGCGCCACGACAGATAGCTCGGGTCGATGGGCAGGCAGTGGCCGCCCACGCCGGGCCCGGGGGTGAACTTCATGAAGCCGAACGGCTTCGTGGCGGCGGCATCGATGGCATCCCACACGTCGATGTCGAGTTGCTTGGCAAAGACAGCAAGCTCGTTGACCAGAGCGATGTTCACGTGCCGGAACGTGTTCTCCAGCAACTTGGTGAGTTCGGCCTCCTTGCAGCCCTTCACCGGGACGACCCGCTCGACGATCGATCCGTAGAACGCGGCCACCGCATCGCGCGATGCCTCGTCGATACCGGCGACCACCTTGGGAGTGTTGTCGAAGTGCCACGTCGGGTTACCCGGGTCGATGCGCTCGGGCGAGTAGCCCACCTGGAAGTCGGCGCCGGCCTTCAGGCCGCTGCCCGCCTCGAGGATGGGCACCATCAACTCTTCGGTGGTACCCGGATAGGTGGTGGACTCGAGCACCACGAGCACGCCGGGCCGGACGTACGGCGCCAGGTTCGCGGCAGCGGTCTCGATGTACGACAGATCGGGGGCCGCCTCGCGTAGCGGTGTGGGCACCGTGATGACGGCCACGTCGAAGCCGGCAGCGGCAGCCGGGTCGGTGCTGGCGCTGTAACGGCCGGTGGCCAGCGCAGCCTGCAGTTCCGTGTCGGACACGTCTTCCACGAACGAGTCGCCCGTCTGGAGGCGCTCGATGCGCCGTGGGTCGTTGTCGAGACCCACCACGCGGTAGCCCATCTGCACGGCGCGCATGGCGATGGGAAGGCCGACATAGCCCTGGCCGACGATCAGTACCTGACGTGTCACTGGGGTGCTCCTCGGAACGAGAACGGGGGAGTGGTGGCGATGCTCATGCGCGCGTCGCGATCGTTGCGATCCAGTCCCTGGCAGCGGCGGCGTCGAAGGCGTCGACGTCGACGGTGAGGGCATCGAGATCGATGGGCGGCACCGGGGCGTGAGAGATCAGCTTGTGGAACGGGCGCTCGTCGCGTTCGTCGTCGCCGAACAGTTCCTCGTCGATCTTCTCGCCGGGTCGGAGGTGGGTGAACTCGATCTTGACCGGCTTGCCCGACTGGGTGATCATCCGCTTGGCGACATCGAGGATGCGCACGGGGGCACCCATGTCGAGGACGAGCACCTCGGCCGGCCGACCGATCGCCCCCGCCTGGATGACCAACTGCACGGCCTCGGGGATGGTCATGAAGAAGCGGGTGACCTCGGGATGGGTGACCGTGACCGGCCCGCCCCGCGCGATCTGGTCGCGGAAGGTAGTGAGCACACTGCCGCGACTGTTCAGCACGTTGCCGAAGCGCACCGACAGGAAGGACCCGGCGGCATCGGCGGACTCGGCGCTGGTGATGCGCTCGGCTACCCGCTTCGAGTAGCCCAGCACGCTGATGGGATTGGCCGCCTTGTCGGTGCTGATGTTGACGAAGCGCTCGACCCCTACTGCCTTGGCAGCCTGGACCACGTTGAGCGTGCCCCACACGTTCGCCTTCACCGCCTCGGCTGGGTACTGCTCGAGCATCGGCAGGTGCTTCAGTGCCGCGGCATGGAACACCACCTGGGGCCGGCGGGCGTCGAACACAGCCTGCACGCTGCGCCGGTCGCGGATGTCGCAGAGGATGACGTCGGGTGTGTCGAGCAGCGCCCGCCCGGTGATCGACAACTGCACGTCGTGCAGCGCGCTCTCGTCGCGGTCGAGCATCATCATCTCGCGGGGCCCGTAGCGCGCGATCTGGCGGCACAACTCGCTGCCGATGGAGCCACCGGCACCGGTGACCAGAACCCGTTTGCCGTTCAGGTAGGTGGCGATGGAGGCGAGGTCGAGTTCGATCTGATGTCGGCCGAGCAGGTCGGCCTCAGTGAGGTCGCGGATGTCGCTCACCCCGGGGCCCGTCTCGAGCAGTTCGTCGACCGGCGGCAGCACCTTCACGGCCAAGCCGGCGCGTTCGGCGTCGTCGGTGAGTTTGGCGAGCAGATCGCCGTCGATGCTCGGCACGGCCACCAACAGCGCGCTGGCGTTCAGGGCCTCGGCCGCCGACGCGATCTCGTCGCGGCCACCCACCACACGCACCCCGCCGATCGAGAGGCGCTGCTTGGACGGATCGTCGTCGAGGATGCCGACTGGGAGGTACGGGCTGGTGGGAGTGCGCAGCATCGCGTTGATCACCTGCACGCCACCATCGCCGGCCCCGAACACGATCATCCGCTGGGCATCGGCACCGGGCCGCTTGCGGCGTTCCAGCAGCAGTCGCCACACGTAGCGGCAGCCGGCCATCAGCACCAGGCCGACGAACCCGGCGAACCAGATGGTGCTCATCGGCAGCAGTCGGGGCGAGAGATAGCGGGCGTTCAGGACGGCGACCACCAGCGTGGTGATGGCCGAGGTGGCCACCAGGGCGGCCACCTCGTCGAAACTGCCGTACCGCCACCGACGTCGGTACAGCCCGATGGTGAGCCCCACCAGCACCTGGATGAGGGCGACGATGGGGATGAACTTGAGCAGGTTGTTCCGGTACTCAGTGGGCGGGTCGAACTCGAAGCGCAGGTACACCGCGGTCCATGCCGCCGCCGTCCACGCGGAGATGTCGAGGAGGACTTCGATAGGCCCGGCGAACCGGGAGAGCAGTGCCAGAGCACCTGATGAACGTTTCAGCGCACTGCCCTGGCTCTGGGACACGAAGGTGAAGTCCTCTCCGTCGGGGGCCCACCGTCGAGATCGGAAAGCACGGTCCGACGTCTCGTTGACAGGGGCGGAAGAACGCCCACAATGCTACCCGTGTTCGACGGCCCTGTGGGGGAGAGCGGTGCCTCCCGACGAGGTGAGGAGTGCCGCAACGAGCAGCAGCCACAGGAAGTGGTTCGGACTCACGAACGTCTCGAGCAGGTTGGCGGTCGCGCAGAACGCGATCAGGGCGACCGGGAACAGTTCGATCGCCGCCGAGCCGGCCAGCGCGCGCTTCACCGCGCGAACCATGCCGATCGCCACGGCAGCGATTCCGAGCAGCAGGGCCACCGGGCCGGCGCCGAGCAGCAGTTCCAGGTACCCGTTGTGTGCCTCGCGGATGACGGGGGCCAACACGGTGCCATCGCTCAGGGGCTCGCGGAATGCCGGGTCGTACCAGGCGGCATCGAATCCCCAACCGATCACCGGTCGTTCGCGTACCCGCTGCAGCACGACCGACCAGATGTCGTTGCGACCGTTGAGGCTGGTGTCGCGCCCGAGGCGGCCGCTGATCCACGAGGCCGACACGGCGACCACCGCCACGCCGGCGACGACCAGGCCGGCGACGAGCCCGGCCCGGGCACGGGGCGACGTGACCCAACGGCGCGCCGTTGCAACGGCGATGCAGACGATGACGGCTGCGGCGAGCGAGAACAGTGAGGTACGCGACTTCGAACCGATGAGCAGCACGATCGCAACGGCGTCGACAGCAGCGACGGCCAGGACTGCTGCACTTCGTCCAACGGTCCATCGGTGCTTCCCGACCACCACGGGTGGGAGGACGAAGCAGCTGGCGAGCAGGCAGATCGCCGCGACCGGAGCGAGTGAGTTCCGGTTGAAGTAGAGGCCGACCCACAGCCCCCATTCATCTCGCGCCGTGGGCCAACCGCGCCAGAGCGCGAACCCGCTCCAGGCCACACCGATCCCCGTGGCGATGAACACCAGCACTGCCTGATCGGTGGGTGCGAAACGGCGGCTGAACCACAGGCCGCTTATCGCTGCTCCGGCGAGTCCTGCCGCTGCTCCGACAGTGATGGCAGGCGCGACGGACCACAGCGTCGATGCAGCGACGAGCAGGACGAGGGCGCCGATCAGCACCTCCACCAGGTCGACGCGTCGGGGCGGTGTGCCGAGTCGCCCGAGCGAGTAGCCCACGAGGACGTACAGCACGAGGAACGTCGTGACGATCGCCGTCGGCGCGGCGAAGAGGTCGATGGCGTCCGGGTCACGCGCCCAGAGGGTGTACACCGGCCCCTGTGTGAGGGCCCAGAGCACCAGCACCGCCAGCACCATTGGGGTCAGCGACCGCACGTCCCACCGGTGTGCGCCGGTGGTGCGGTCCGAACCGGTCCTGTTGCTGCTGTCGATCATCCGCCTCTGCCAGGTGTCGGTCGTTGGTGGGCGTGGCGACTCGGTGGTGGACACCCCAACAGTTCGGAAGCATAGATGCAGGTCACATTCGGCACAGGTCGTCCGGGTACCCTTCTCCACGTGTCGACGCCGCCTCCCGACGATCTCGTGGCACAACTCGTCGAGTTGAGCGAGCAGTTCGCCGCGCAGGACCAGGC
>JBEICS010000002.1:0-24368 GCA_040383925.1 Acidimicrobiaceae bacterium
GACGGGCTCGTTCGTGAGCTCGACTTTGCCGGCGCGCTCGTCGGATTCCTCGCAGCGGTCGATGACGACACGACCTTCGCAACTGCCCGCCTCGACACTGTTGCGGGAACGGTCTGTTGGCCGGGCGGCATCGACCTCGATCCTGACGTGCTGCACGGCGACCACGCAGCGGCCTCTGGAGTCCAGCCCCGTTTGATCCGCGAATTCCGCCTGCGGCAGGCCGGCTGAGGTCACATCGTGGCCTGCGCTGCAATGATGCAGACGTGCAGGGCCTTGACCACGGCAACGGCGCGTCGGGTGAGCAGGCGGTTCACGCGTTCCTGGCGGCGTGCGCTGAGCGACTGATAGCGCTTGCGTCCACGCCGCCCGCTTCCTACGGAGCCGCTGCGTTCGCGGAGGCGGTCGACCGTTCCAGGTCGCTGCCGTTCCAGCCAGGCTGGCTGCCTGCGCTCGACACCATCGGCGCCGTCGACCACACCCCGCTCGGCCGACGCTTCGTCGAGATCGCACCGCTGCTGCCGTGGGAGCCGACCTTCCGCACCGACGACCGCGGTGCCGACATCGCCCTGGCGCCACTCGATCGGACTCGCGACCTGGGCGACCTCACCGTGGGACTGATGTACATCAGGCCGGGGTGCACCTATCCGCTGCACGCTCACCCGCCGAACGAGCTGTATCTCACCATCGCCGGGCAGGGCGAGTGGCGCTTCGGTGGCCACGACGAGTTCCGCCGAGTCGGGCCCGACACAGCGCTCTACAACCATCCCGGCGATCTGCACTCGGCCATCGCTGGCGACACACCGTTGGTGGCGCTGTACGTGCTCTGGGACTGAGTGCCGGCTCCACCACGAGCGCGTTCGGACGCTACTGAGCAGGTGTCGACTCGGCCTCGTCGAACTTCACGATCGATGGCCGCGCCAGCGGATCGACCGCGACATCGATGAGGTGGGGGCCGTCGACCCGCTGGTGGATCGCGGTCGCAAAGTCGTCACCGCTCACGACGCGGCTCGCAGTCCAGCCCATCGCTCGGGCCAGCGCTACGTAGTCGGTGGTGCGGCCGAAGTGCAGGTCGGCATAGTCCTTCCCCTGCGCGAGCACGTTGGAGTGACGCTGTGATCCGTACACCCCGTTGTCGAGCACGACGATCGTGACATCGAGCGACTCTCGAACCGCCGTCTCCATGTCGCCGATGCTGAACAGCAGCCCGCCGTCGCCCACGACGCCGATCACCCGGCTGCCCGGCTTGGCGAGCTTCGCGCCCATCGCCGCAGGGAGGCCCCAACCCAGCGTGCCGGCCGCACGGGGCGTCAGCACGCGACGGCCCGGATCGTGCTGCACGAACCGGTCAACCGCCCAGATCGATGAGAACGAGGCGTCGGTCACCAACAGGCCATCGGCGCCGAGCGCATCGACGCTGTCGGCGATGACTCGGCCCGGCCACACGGTGCCCGCCTCGACACGGGCGACATCGGCGGCACGCGCTGCTGCTCGCGCTGCGCGCGCGTCGGCGGCGAGGCCGAGTGTCCGACCGAGCCGGTCGGCACGGTCGGGAGTGTCGATGAGCTCGAGGCCCGAGCTCAACTGCGCGATCACGGCCTGTGCGTCGCCGAGCAGGGCGATGTCGGCGAACGCCAGCAACTCGGTGGGGTCGACGTCGATGCGGACCACCGTCGTGCCAGCACCCGGCCATTTCCCGTCGACCAGCGCCAGCGAGTCGAGGTCGGAGCCGGCCACGATGATGCAGTCGGCTGCCTGCAGCGCCTGCAGCGCATGCACACCGGCTCCTCCCCGACCGGTGGTGTACGACGACACGATGCCGACGAAGTGCGGATGCGACTCCGACACGGAGCCTTTGCCCATCGGCGTCATCACGATCGGGCACCCGAGACGTTCCGCCAGCGCTGCCCCGGCCGGGCCGGCGTCGGACAACAGCGCACCGCCACCGAGCACCAGCACCACGCGTTCCGCGCGCGAGATCGCGTCGACCGCAGTTGCCACGGCCGCATCGTCGGCACCACCGAGGCGCGTCGAGGACGTGCCCACCACCTTGGCCACATCGGGCTCGGTTGAGGGCTCCCACTGCAGCAGGTCGTGGGTGAGCAGCATCACCGGGCGGGGGCGACCCGACGTGGCGAGCCGAACGGCGTGGGCGGCCGCTGCCGGCACGTCACGAGCTGCGCGGGGCTCGACGACCGCCTTCACGACACCGCCCAGGAGAGGCCGGTGATCGACACCCTGGAACTCGTTGCCACCGAACGTCGCCGCTCGCTTCTCACCGATGACGGCGAGCAGCGGGATCGACGATGCCCATGCCTCGAGCAGGCCGGGAACCAGGTTGGCCGCGCCGGGCCCGCTGATACCGGACGTCGCAGCCAGACCACCGCCGGCCCGGATGAATGCTTCGGCCATGAACGAACCCGATCGCTCGTCGTGCACGATCACCGGGCGTACCGGACCGCGCCGGGCACCGACCCAGAAGCCGCGCGGATCGTCGAGACCGAAAACGGCGCGCACACCCGCCTGGTGGAGCACATCCACCATGTCGTCGCCGACGATGCGACCGGCGCCGAGCAGGGTCACGACACGCTCCGGCCGGCGCTGCACCAGTTGGGATCGATCCGAGCAAATGCGAACTCGCGATTGCCGCGGACCTCGGACCGGGTGAGGGCACCGCCTGCAGCAGCCACCAACGCACCGAAGACACGGTGGCCCATCTCGGCGAGCGAGCACTCGCCGTCGAGGATGGCGCCGGCGTTCACGTCGATCAGGTCAGGACACGCCCGAGCGACAGCGGTATTCGTGGAGATCTTGAGACAGGGCGCGATCGGGCTACCGGTCGGGGTGCCGCGCCCGGTGGTGAAGGCGACTACGTTCACCCCTGCAGCCACCATCCCGACCATCTGCTCGATGTCCTGACCGGGCGTGTCCATGATGAACAGGCCAGGAGAACCGGGGGCCTGCGCCAACTCGAGCACGCCGCTGATGGGCCCGCTGCCCCCCTTCTTCGCTGCCCCGAGCGACTTCTCCTCGATGGTCGTGAGCCCACCTTCGATGTTGCCGGGGGCCGGTTGACTGCCGCGCAGATCCACCCCGAAGCGAGCGACCGCGCGCTCGAAGCGGGCGACCACCTCGATGATGTCGGCAGCCACCTCGGGCGTGACCGCCCGACGGGCGAGCAGGTGCTCGGCCCCGAGCAACTCGGAGATCTCGGCGAGGATCGATGTGCCTCCCGCCTCGACCAGCAGGTCGCTGGCGATGCCGAGCGCAGGGTTCGCGGTGATGCCCGACATCGCGTCGGAGCCTCCGCACTCCAGGCCGAGGACGATGGCCGACAGTGGCGCCGGCACACGCTTCGCCCGAGCAGCCTCTGCGGCGAACGCCTCGGCGACCCGTCGGCCCGCATCGACGGCGCGGTTGGTGCCGCCGTGCTCGGCGAGCGACAGGAACTCGACCCGCTGGCCGGTGGCGGCTGCCTGCTCGGCGAGTTGCCGATCGGTATCGTCGAGACCGACGAGCACGGTGGCACCTACGTTCGGATGGGCCGCGAACCCGACGAGGATGCGCTCGACCCGGTCGGTGTCGGGGTCGCCCGGCAGGCGCTCCCAGTCGTGCCGCACGCTCACCGCGCCGGGCAGGCCGACCGCGATGCGCTCGGCAGCGGCGTTCGCAGCACCGTGCAGAGGGAGCACGAGCACGTGGTTGCGCACCCCCCATCGGCCGTCGGCGCGTTGGTATGCGGTGAGGGGTTCGTGTCCGGTCATGGTCATGGCCGTCTCCTGTTCACATCGTCCGCCGCAAGCGCGGGATCATCACGTCTTCGGCGCCTCGTTGCTCCGAGGCGGTGGTGCGGCCGGCACACACCTCGAGCACGAACCGCATCGCGTCGTCGACGTCGACGGTCTCGTCGAGATCGAAGTCGTCGCGGATGGCACGGTGGAGGCCATCGGCCGACCCCACTGCGACGACGGGCACCACCGGCAGACCCGAAGGGGCCTGACCCGTGTCCGGGGCGGCGATCACGAGCACCGCCCCGGACACGGCGAGCGCGAGTTGCGAACGCGCACCCGACTCGTTCGGCTCCACCGCCGCCACCGCACGATCGGTCGTGGCGCCGAACTCCACCTCATCGCGCGATTGGCCCGGCTCCAGCCGGTCGCGCAGCGCTGACACCGCTGGATCCGAGCCGGCCAGCAGCAACCTGGCGCCCAGGCCCCTCAGACGTGCCGCGAGTTCTTCGACCAGCGCGCTGCGCCGCCCGAGGTGGACACCGATCACGAGGGTCGACAGGTCGACCGGCGTGCCCTCGGCGGCGACCTCGTCGACCAGGCTCCGACAGACCGCCGTCCCCTGCTCGCGCGCCGCGTCCGCACCGCCACTCGACTGGATGCCCACCAGCTCGACACGATGCCCGGCCGCTGCGATCCGGCGAGCGACGCGGGGTCCCTGCAGCGTCTCGCAGCCGAGCGACATCACCAGTGTCGCGGCGACGTTCGGGTTCTGTGCCAGGCCCGCGTAGGTGCGCTCAGTGTGTTCGACGTCGTCGCCGATGTGCCCGCATCCGTGCTGGTGTGTCATCGACACTGCACCGGTGGCCGCCGCGATCTCGCGCGACAGCAGGGTCGAGCAGACGACGACCGGTAGCACGAAGACGTGGTTCCTGACGCCACTCGTCGTCGACGATCGGGCGAATCCGCGCACGCCGGCATGGTGATCGCCATCGACGATCACGACTCCACCCCCAGCCGGTTGCCGACGAGGTTGTGCACGTGCACGTGTGTGCCCCGAGCGATGGGCGATGTGGCGTGTCCGATCGCCTCGCCGTACTTCAACACGTCGTTACCCGCGGTGATGTCGCGCCGCGCGATCTTGTGTCCGACCGGTATCCGCTCGACCACATCGAGCAGGTCGTCGCCGAGGATGACGACGCTGCCAGCCGCGAGTTCGACGATCGCCACGGCCACGTCATCGCTCGGGTCGAGCACGATCGCCTGTGGTCTCTGCGGGGACATTGAATCGGTGAACACCTGTGCAGTATCGTTTCTGCAGCGACGAAATGCAAGGGAGCACCATCGTGTCCGAGAAGACAGCCATCACCACCCCGACCAGCCGAGCTCTCCCTCCGCACTTCTCCACCGCCATCGCTGTCCCGGCCTCGGGGCGCCTGGTGTTCATCTCGGGCATGACCGCTCGGCACCCCGACGGTCATGTGGTGGGCGTCGGCGATGCCGAGGCCCAGACGCACCAGGTGTGCGCCAACCTCAAGTCGGCGGTCGAGGCCGCAGGCGGCACCATGGCCGACATCTGCAGCGTCGACGTGTACCTGGCCGACATGGCCGACTACGCCAAGGTGAACGCCGTCCGCCAGCAGTGGTTCCCGTCGCCACCCCCGGCCTCGACGCTGGTGGAGGTGTCGCGCTTCGTCGTCGACGAGTACCTCGTCGAGATCAGCGCCGTCGCCGTCGTCGCATCCTCGTGAGCAGTCGCCTCATCGACCCCGCCGAGGTGCTCGCCGGCGGCTACAACCGCTCGTCGTTGCACGTCGGCCCGGCCGCCCCCGTGGTCGACCGGGGCGAGGGTGCTCGACTCGTGCTGTCCGACGGACGCAAGGTGATCGATGCCAACGGCAACTTCACTGTGCTCGTCCACGGCAACGCCCATCCCACCATCACTGCCGCCGCAACGGAAGCCCTGTCCCAGGGCGCGTGCTTCGGGCTGCCCACCCGGTACGAGGTACAGCACGCCAGCCGACTGGTCGCGCGGTTCGATCGTCCGCTCCAGGTCCGCTACACCAACACCGGCACCGAGGCCGTCATGCTCGCCGTGCGACTGGCGCGCGCCGTCACAGGTCGGTCGCGCATCGTCATCCACGCGGGCGCCTACCACGGGCTCGCCGACGCGGTCCTCCCCGCTTCGGGCAGTCACGGTCTGCACGGTCTCACCCCTGGCGTGCTGGGCGACACCACGGTGGCCCGTTTCGACGACGAGGCCTCGCTGTTGCGCACCCTGGGGGAGGATCCTCCCGCCGCGGTGTTGCTCGACCTGATGCCGAACAAGGCGGGCCTCGTCCCGATCGCGTCCGACACGGTCCGTGCCATCCGCGACATCACGCTGAGCACCGGCACGGTGATGGTGGTCGACGAGGTGGTGTCGCTGCGCGCTGCAGTGGGCGGACTGCAGTCGGTGCACGGCGTAGCCCCCGACTTCACGACCGTCGGGAAGATCATCGGTGGTGGCCTCCCGATCGGGGCCTTGCTGGGAACGCCGGCGCTCATGGAACGACTCGATCCCCGGCGCACCGACTCGCTCGAGGCCGGGGGCACCTTCACGGCCAACCCGGTCAGCCTCGCTGCGGGCATCGCATCGCTCGACCTCCTCGATCACGCGGCGATCACCCGCCTGAACGGGTTCGGCGAACGGCTCCGTACCGAACTCGCCGCGCCGCTCGACCGGTGGGGGTGGGTGGTGAAGGGCGGCCACTCGCTCGCCCGGCTGATGCCCGTCACCGGAATCGATCCCGAGCGGTCGCTCGCCCTGTGGTGGGCCGCGCTCGACCGCGGCACCCTGCTCATGCCCACCGGCACGCTGGCGCTCAGTACTGCCATGGACAGCTCCGTCCTCGACCACCTCGTCACCTCGCTGGCCGAGGCGGTCGCAGCGGTCGAGTCCGGCCGCCACTGAGTTGTCGGCCTCCCGGGCCGACAATCAGACGGGCGCGATGATCCGGTTGATCAGCTCGCCGATGCCCTCGATGCGCGTGCGCATCACCTGGCCGGGTTGCAGGAAGACCTGCGGGGTACGGCCGGCACCCACACCGTTCGGGGTACCCGTGGCGATCACGTCACCCGGCTCGAGACGGGTCATCACCGAGATGTCGGCGATCAGGTGCGCCACGTCGAACAACAGGTCGGCCGTGTTGTCGTCCTGCATCACCTCACCGTCGACCTCGCAGGTGATCCGCAGCCCGGCAGCACCAGCGGGCAGTTCGTCGGCGGTCACCAGTACCGGCCCGATCGGAGTGGACCCGTCCCACGACTTGCCCGCCAACCACTGCGTGGTGCGGTTCTGCCAGTCGCGCATGCTCACGTCGTTGAGCACCGTGTAACCGGCGACATGGTCGAGGGCGTCTACCGGGTCGATGTCCCGGCCTGCGGTACCGATCACGACGGCCAACTCGGCCTCCCAGTCGACCTTCGTCGATGCCACCGGGACGTCGATGTCGTCGTACGGACCGGTGAGAGCCGACGCGAACTTCGAGAACAGCGTGGGGCTGGTCGGGAGCTCGCGACCCATCTCGCGAATGTGTCCGGCGTAGTTCAGCCCGACGCACACGATGCGGGTCGGCCGCACGACGAGCGGGCCGATGTCGAGCCCGGCGAGCGGCACACGCTCGCCCGTCGCTGCTGCGACCGTCCGCCAGTCGTCGCGGTGCAGCAGCGAGCCCACGTCGGGGGCATCGACGAGGACAGCCTCGTCGCCTTCGATTCGAACGGCGTGCGTGCGCCCTTCCTGGCGGATGGTGGCGAGTTTCATCGGGATCCTTCGGTGCTCGGAGGGAACGGTGGACGCAGCAGGCCATACGCCCGCTCGATCGCCCCGGCCGCAGCGATGACAAGGTCGTCGCGGAACGGTGGCGCAGCGAGGTGGGCGCCCACCGGCAGACCATCGGACGCGAGGCCCACGGGCACGCTGGCAGCCGGGCACCAGGGCACCCAGTTGAACACCGAGGTCATGTCGAGGCCGTGTTTACGACCATCGTCGGTGGCGACGTGGTAGTCGGCGTCGTCGCCGTCCCAGTCGACGGCGGTGCGGGTCATGGTCGGGCTGAGCAAGATGTCGGTGCGCTGCCACAGGTCGGCCATCGCTGCCCACTGCTGCCCACGGACGAGTTCGAGGCGCTTCAGGTCGACGGCTCCGCGGGCTCGACCTTTGGCCACGACGGCACGCAGTTTGGGGTCGCACCGGTCGCCGAGGCGGTCGAGGTCGTCGCCGAAGAATGCGGCGAGGTAAACGTGCCAGCAAGCGACCCACGCGTCGGCCATGGCTCGGTTCCATGCCAGCGACGTGTGCTCGACGATGCACCCCGCTGCCGCCAACGCGTCGGCCACCTCGTGCAACCGGGTGACGATCTCGGGTTCGACGGCGAAGAAGCCCAGGTCGTCGCTCACCGCCACCCGCAGGCCGGTCACATCGGCGCCCGCATCGAGTCGGGCCAATGCGGGCACGTACGACTGCGGATCGGCCAGGTCGGCCCCACTCACCACGGCCAACGCCGTGGCCACATCGGCAACGGTGCGGCCCAGGAGTCCGTGGTGTTGGATGTCGTCGACCAACGACACCATGTCGTCGTTGGGGATGCGGCCGGCCGACGGCTTGATGCCCACGAGACCGGTGAACGATGCGGGGATTCGCACCGAACCGCCCATGTCGGTGCCCTCGCCGATGACGGCGCATCCCGTGGCCACCGCTACCGCAGAGCCGCCCGACGAACCCCCCGGTGTCTTTGCCGTGTTCCACGGGTTGGGCGTGACGCCGTGCAGTGGGCTGTCGCAGAAGCTGCTCGAGGCGAGTTCCGACAGCGTGGTCTTGCCGAGCACCACTGCACCTGCGGCACGAAGGCGCTGCACCACGATGGCGTCACGGCCGGCCACCTGCTCGGCGAAGGCGAGCGAGCCCAGGCGGTTGCCGAGCCCTGCAACCGGTGTGGAGTCCTTGATCACCACGGGCACCCCGGCCAGAGGACCCACCGGGTCGCCGGCCGCCGCTCGACGGTCGATCTCGGCGGCGGCGACGCGTGCGCTGTCGGCTGCGAGTTCCATGAAGCAGTTCAGCACCGGCTGCACCATGCCCGCCCGCTGGAGTGCGGCCTCCACCACGTCGAGCGCTCGCCGTCGGCCGTCGGCCACCATGGCCGCCGTCTCTGAGGCCGGCGCCCAGAGGAACTCGTCGTTCACGACCGGCCAGCAGCAGCCAGGCAGACCAACTCGAACAGCAGGTTCAAGCCGTTGATGACCGTGGTGCGCGAGGGGTCGAGACCGGGGTTGATCTCGCACAGATCGATCGAGGCGACCGGATGTCCGGTGAGGGCGCGCATGATGACTTGGACGTCGCGCATGCGCATCCCACCCGACTCGGGGAACCCGGTTCCGGGTGCCTCGCTCGGGTCGAGCACGTCGATGTCGACGCACACGTGCACCGGTTCGGTGCCGATGATCGCCTTGACCTCGGCGATGGTGCCATCGCGGCCGAGTGCCTCGTAGTCGTCCATCGTGATCGTGCGGATGCCGACCTCGCGGCCCCAGTCCCAGTCGTCGGCACCGAGGAGTGGGCCGCGGATGCCGATCTGCACCGAGCGCCGGGGGTCGATCAGGCCTTCCTCCACCGCGCGCCGAATGGGTACTGCGTGGTTCAGTCGCGACCCGTAGAACTCGTCGAAGAAGTCGACGTGTGCGTCGAACATCACCAGACCGAGCGGGCCGTTCGCGGCTGCTGCGCGCAGGATGGGCAGTGTGATCGTGTTGTCGCCTCCCACGCCGACCGGGATGGCGCCCGCAGCCACGATCGACGAGGCGAATCGGGTGATGACGTCGACGTTCTCCTCGATCCCGAACGGTGTGACCGGGGCGTCGCCGACGTCGGCGATGCGGGCCAGGTCGAACGGCGCCACCTTGGTGGACGAGTTGACGAGCCGCGCCATTCGGCTCGCCTCGCGCATCGCCGCCGCACCGAAGCGGGCGCCGGGGTAGAAGGCGGTGCCGAGATCGAACGGGATCCCGAACAACGCGATGTCGACATCTGCGAGGTCGTCGGTACGGCGAGCCCGCAGCAGTGTGACCACATCACCGCTCCGCATCGTCTGCCAGGCGGGAAGGGGTTGGAGGAGTTGGCGTGAAGAATCGATTCTTCAGTCTGTCGTCAGCACGGATTCCATGTCAAGTCATCGCGCTGCCGTAACGTTTCTCCGATGACTGCCGGACGCCGTGTCACGATCAAGGACGTTGCTGCCGCGGCAGGCGTGTCGCTGACGACGGTGTCCGACTCGCTCACCGGCAAGGGACGCATTCCCGACGAGACACGGGCGCGCGTGAAACAGGTCGCCGACGAACTCGGATACCGGCCGAACGCGCTCGCGCAACAACTGCGGGGCCCCGGGCTCGGCCTCATCGGCTTCCTCATCGCCCCGGCAGCCGAAGCCACGATGACCACAGTGTGGTTCTGGAACACGCTGATGAACCACGCCACCGAGGCGGCGCTCGGCCGTCAGCACGCGCTGGTGCTCCTCCCCTACGACGCCGAGCTGCTCCGGTCCCGCCGACTGCCCGTCGACGGCGCGATCGTCGTCGACCCCAAGCGCGGCGACGAGGTCACCGAGGTGCTGCGGGCCACGGGCATGCCCATCATCACCGTCGGCAGGGATCTCGACCATCCCAGCGAACCGTGGGTCGACGACGACTACGTGAACGGGGCATCTGAATTGCTCGACCGAGCCGTCGCAGCAGGCGAGCACGTGGCAATGATCACGCTCGCGCCCACCAAGAGCTACATCCACGACTCCATCGTCGGTGCTCAGCAGTGGGCCGAACGCACCGGTTCGCGGGTCAGCCTGCACACGGTCAGCGCCTTCTCGGCCGAACAACTCGACCCGGCACTCGATGCCATCCTCGACGCCGACCCTGCCGACGCAATCCTGGCCCTCAACGACCGGTTGGCCACCGCCCTGCTGCGCCGACTGCGCGCCCGGGGCGTGAACGTGCCCGGCGAAGTCCGCCTGGTCTGCGTCTGCGACAGCCCCGAACTCGGCCAGTCCCGTCCCACCATCACGGCTGCTCGTCAGCACCCCGAGGATGTGGGGAGGATCGCTGTGAGCGCCATCATCGATGCCATCGCCGGACGCGACATCGCCGAGAGCACACTGGTGCCGATGGATGTCATGCCGCGCACCTCCGCACCGGCCTTGTCGGCGCCGACCAAACGCCGGCCGAAACGCTGACCCCGGTCCGTTCGGTCGACGCTTGCGTCAGCCCTGCTCCCACGGCCTGGTAGGTGCCAGTGCCGTGAGGATCTCGATCTCACGTTCACCGACATGGAGGACGTGTTCGAAGCCTGCACCCTGCCCCGACTCGCCGCCGAGGAAGCACTCGATCGCGAACACCATGTGCGGCTCGATCACGCGGTCGGCGAAGCTGGTGATGAACGGTGCCTCGCATTCCAGACCGAGTGAGTGCCCGACGAACGGGATCATCGCACTGAAGGCCGACGATCCGCCACCGCGCCGATCCATCACCTCGACACCGACAGCGCGCAACGCGCTGAGGGGCACCCCTGGCTCGATGCGGGCGATGACCTGCTCGACCAACTCGATCGAGTCCTCGAGCACGCGCCGTTGCGAGTCGGTGGGCTCGGCCCCGATCACGGTCGAGCGGGTGAGGTCGCAGAAATAGCCGTGCGCCATCGGCCCCCACAGATCGACGTGGAACAGGTCGCCCTCTTCGAGCTGGCGGTGCACATCCCAGGTGGGCAGCGCCTGGCGGTGGCGATAGCGATGCGAACACGGACCCGACGCCACAGCCACGTCATACGCCCAGCCACCCGCCGCCGACAGCCAGCGCAAGCCCTCACCCACGATCTCGCCTTCGGTGCGGCCGGGAATCGCCGCTGCCAACACTGCCTGCATCCACTCCGAGCCGATCCGCGACGCGTCGCGCAACAGCGCCACTTCGTGCTCGCTCTTGATCACACGCAGGTCGGTGAGCAGCCCGTCCGAGGGGATCAGCGTGGTCGAGGGGCCGAGCACCTCGGCCATGCGCACGGCAGCGGAGTGGAGTAGGCCGGTCTGGCCCGCCACACCGATCGACTTCGCCTGCAGACCCAGTTCGATCGCCACCTGTGCGCAGTCGCGATCGACGTAGGTCGACAGGCGGATGTCGTGGACGCCCACCTCACTGCGGTCGATGTCGTACGAGTCGGTCACCAGCACCGGCTCACGCCCGGGGGCGAGCACGAGCGCTGCATGACCACGGGCCGAGTTGGCCTCGCTGTCGGGGATGTGGCTGACGGCGCTGAGGTGATTGGTGAGATACAGCAGGTCCGCGCAGCCGTCCGCATTCGTCGAGCCGCGCCCCCACACGATGAGACCGGCCAGACCGGCGCGCTGCGCTGCCTCGACGGCGCGCTGTTGACGGAGCCGCAGTTCGTCATCGCTCGGCCGAGCAAGCGGGGTGGGGCGGGGCGGAGGGACGGTGATCATGGGTGTACTTCCAGTGTCGGTGGGACGTCGATGTCGAGCGCTGTGGCCGCCGCGGAGATCGCGGTCCAAGTGGCGGCCGGCACCTGGATCTCGTTGCGGTGCAGCGCGCGATTCCGATGCTCGGGGTCGCCGGGGGCGAGTACCTCCGCGAAGCCGCTTGCCGGCTCCACGGTGCGGATCGACGCCACCACGGCGGTGGCTGCCGAACGCACCTCGTCTGCATCACGGAACGCTCCCGCATCGATGGCGATGAACACACCCCCGGCGGTGCGGAAGCTGGGTCCTCCCGGCCCCTCAGCCGCGAACCGCTCGCTGCCGGTGAGGGCCTGACCGAGCATCTCCGCAAGCGCGGCGAGGGCGAAGCCCTTGTGCGCGCCGAATGTCCGCAACGCCCCTCCGCGCTGCAAGGCCTCGGGATCTCGGGTCGGTGTCCCATCGGCCTCGACCACCGCCTCCGTGTCGAGGAGGCGACCTTCGGTTCGCGCTGCCACCACCTTGCCCAGGGCCGCTTCGGTGGTCGAGAAGTCGAGCAGCATCGGCGCGTCGTTCGTCGGTATCGCAGCCGCGATCGGATTGGCGCCGAACAACGGCCTCGAGCCTGCGAACGGAACCGCCACACCAGGGCCCCGCATGCCGCCGTACGTCGACAGCCCGACGCAGCCGCGCTCCGCAGCCCGTTCCACGTATGCACCGAGTCGGCCGACGTGCGTGCAGCGCACCAGACCGGCGATCCCGATGCCGGACAGACGTGCCTGATCGCACGCCAACGCCATCGCCTCGTACGCAGCAGCATGCGAGAAACCCCAACCCGCATCGACGACCGGAGCCAATGGTCCCTGGTCCACCACCGGCCTCGCCGAGGGCACCACCACACCGTCGTCGACGTACTTGCAGTACCACGGCAATCGACTCAAGCCGTGCGAGCCGTGACCCACCTGATCGGCTTCCACGAGATGACCGGCGACGATCGATGCGATGTCGTCCGGCGTCCCGATGGCGGCCAGGACCTGTTCGGCGAATCGCACCGCTGCGTCGGTCTCGATCTGGACTGGCGCGCTCATGCCATCGCCGCCGCACGGTCGGTCGCCACGGCATGGACGGCCTCGGTCACCGCGGCCGCACACCGGTCGACCGTCGTCTCGTCCATCACGGTGGGGATTGCGGTCACGCCGTGCTTGGCCAGTGCGAGGCCCCGCTCGTAGGCCTCCCACCACAGACGGCGCTGAAGTTCGAGGATCTGCGGCCCCTCGGCATGCGCCGGAAAGATGCGGGTGAGCGAGCCCTGGCCACGCGGCTCCCAGCCGTGCCGGGCGAGTGGCTCTACGAGCTGGGCACGGAGCCGGTCGCCGAGGGCGTTGATATGGCCGATGGCGAGGTGGTCGAGCAGGTCCAGTGCCGCCACACCGGCAGCCATCGACACCGGGTTGGCGGAGAAGGTTCCACCGTGCTCGAGGCCATCGGGGCGGAGCGGGTTGAGTTCCTCCATCCACTCAGCTCGCCCGACGACAGCACCGATCGGCAGGCCACCGCCGATCATCTTCCCGAGGCACAACATGTCGGGCTGCACGTCGCGTGCGGCGGTGAGGCCACCGAACGCAAGCCGGTAGCTGATCACCTCGTCGACCACCAGCGCGATGCCGTGCGCACTGCACAGCGCCTTCGCTGCTCGGACATACTCGTTGCTGAGCGGTTGCATGCCCACGCGGTTCGGCAACAGGTCGAGGAAGATGGCCGCGATGGACCCGGGGTCGGCGAGCACCGTGTGCTCGAGCGTGTCGACGTCGTTGAACGGCACCACCACCGAGGCATCCCACATGCCTGCGGGAACCCCTCGGCGCGCGCCTGGTCCGCCCGTCGGCAGCACGGTCTCGCCCCAGCCGTGGTACGAGCCGCGGACCACCACCACCTTCTCGCGGCCCGTGTGGGCACGGGCAATGCGGGCAGCCAGCTGCGTGGCCTCGGTACCCGAGTTCGTGTAGCGCACTTCGTCGAGACCGGGCGTACGGGCGAGCAATTTCGCTGCGTGGACGAGTTCGTGCCGGTTCGGCATCCCGAACGACAGACCGTTCGAGGCCGTCTCGGCCACTGCGGCGACAACGGCGGGATGGGCGTTGCCGTGCACGTTCACGGTGAAGTTGCCGTTCAGGTCGACCAACTCTCGACCGGTGTCGTCCCAGATGCGCCACCCTTCGCCACGCACCGCCATGGGCGACCACGGAGCAACGGCCATGAGGGCTCGACCGAACCCACCCGGGAGCAGGCTGTGCCCCGTGGGGCCCTGATGCGACGAGGCGAGAGCGGGATGAGATGTGCCGAGTCGGTCGGCAGCGGAGAGTGACATGCGATGGCTCCTCAGGTGACGCGGGCCTGATCGGCGCGTTCGATCCGGCGCTGACGGATGAGCGAGATGGCGACACCGATGACGACCAGGGTGAGTTGGATGCTGGCGACCGCCGCGACCGACGGGTCGATGGTGTCCGACATGCGTCGGTACAGCACCACCGGCAACGTCGAGTACGACGGCGATTGCACGAAGAAGGCGAGCACGAATTCGTCGAACGACGCGAGGAACGACAGCAGCGCGGCGGTGAGGACGGCGGGCCGGATGCTCGGCAGCGTGACCTGCCAGAACGCCGCCATGGGACGCGCCCCGAGGCTCGCCGCAGCACGCTCGAGGTTGCGGTCGAAGGTCTCGAGGCTGGCCGTCACGGGCACCACCACCAGTGGCAACGCCATGACGGTGTGGGCGATGACGAACCCGCTCATCGTGCCGACCAGACGCCACCGCAGGAAGACGAGGTAGACACCCAACCCGACGATGACGATGGGGACGACCTGGGGCGAGAGGATGAGCAGCCGCACGGCCCCCATCCAACGAGAACGGCTCCGTACGATGCCGAACGACGCGAGGGTGCCGAGTGTCGTGGCGATCAACGACACGACGATTGCGATGGTGATGCTGTGCTTCAGCGCGTCCCACCAGACCGGATCGCTCAGGTTCCGATAGTTGTCGAGCGTCCACTGCTTGGGCGGGAAGGCGAAGCTCTTCAACCCGCTGAAGCTGATCGGGATGATGGTGAACAACGGGATGATCAACCACACGGCGATCAGCACGCACAGCACATGGCGTGCCCTGCGGCCCAGGCCCGGTGCTGACTCGTCGATCATCGCGACTCTCCGTAGGCCCGGCTCCGGCGCACCAGCACCTGGGCGATTCCGACGATGACCACGGCGACGACGAGCAGGACCAGCGCCATCGCCCCGGCGCGGCCGAAGGCGGCACCACGATCGAACTGGAGGTAGATGAACTGCGAGATCATCGCCTGCTGTGGCGAGCCGAGCAGTTGCGGCGTGATGTAGAAGCCGAGCGACATCACGAACACCAGCACCGTGCCGGCGAACACACCGGGGATCGATAGCGGGAGATAGACCTGCAGGAACGCCCGCCGGGGCGTGGCCCCGAGGCTCTCGGCAGCGGCCACCAGCCGTCGATCGATGCCGCGCAGCACGCCATAGAGCGGCAGCACCATGAACGGGAAGAGGATGTGCGTCATGCCCATCAGCACGGCGCCCTGCGTGCCGAGGAACGTTCGGCGTTCGACACCGAAGGCCGAGAGCACGTCGTTGAGCGCCCCCTCCTTCTGCAGCAGCACGATCCACGAGAAGTTCCGCAGCAGGATGCCGAAGAACATCGAGATGAGCACTGCTGACATCATCAGTGTGCGCACCCGTGGGCGCACGAGGGTCATCGTGTAGGCATAGGGATACCCGAGCAGCAGCGTGATGAGGGTTGCCGCTGCCGACACGGTGACGGTGCGGCGCAGGACCGTCACGTTCACCGGCCGGGAGAAGAACCACGAGAAGTTGTCCCAGCCGCCGACCTGGGGTCGGTCGAACTCGGTGAAGGCGCGGCGGAGGATCTCCGACGTCGGGTACAGCAGCACCACGCCGAGCACGGCGATCACCGGGATGGTGACCATCCACCAACGATTCCGTTCGCGTGATCGCCGCCTCCCCCGGATGGGGTCGGCGGCGATCACGCTCGGATCGCTCGGCACAGAGGTGCTACCGAGCACGACAATGTCAGCCGGCGAAGGTCTCGAGCCAGCGCTCGTTCACGGCGTCGTAGTTCGAACCCCACCAGGCAGCATCCTGGAGCAGCAGCACGTCGGCATAGTTGTCGGGGAAGAACCCGGCAGCTGCTTCGTCGAGCACGGGCATGTCGCCCACGGTGCCGACACCGTACGGGAACCGCTCGGTCAGGGCGATCTGCGTTGCGTGACGAGCCGTGTACTGGAGGAAGGCGGTGGCGGCCTCGACGTTCGGGCTGCCGACCGGGATGGCCAGGTTGTCGTACAGCGTGACGGCGTTGGTGAAGACCGCCTTGATGTCGGCGTTCGCCTTGGAGGCGTTCAGCGCACGGCCGTTGGGGATGAGCGCCATGTCGTACTCGCCGGCGGCCAGGGCGTCCTGCATCGCAGCGAAGCTCTCACCGAGGACGATGTCGCCGACGATGGTGCTGATCTTCGCGTAGGCCCGATCGATGTCGATGGGGTAGAGGTCGGCGGGGGCGACACCATCGGCGAGGAGGGCTGTCTCGATGAGACCACCGTACGGCCCGTTGGCCGTGGCCCGCTTGCCCGGGAACTTCTCGGTGTTGAAGAAGTCGGCCACGCTGGTCGGAGCCTCGGGGTACACCTTCGAGTTGTAGGCCAGCACGTACGAGAACTTCACGACCGGCACACCGCACGTGTTGGTGTCGTACGTCGGGTTGATTTCGCTGCGGTCGAGGTCGGGCAGTTCCAGGAACACGGTGCCGCAGTTGGAGTCGACGGTGAAGGCCTCGGTCTCGACGACATCCCACTGGACGTTGCCGGCGTCCTGCTGGGTCTGGATCGCGGCCAGGTCGCCGACATCGGTCTGGTTGATCGTGGCGCCGGTTGCCTCGGCGAAGGGCTTGAACCAGGCGGCGTCCTGGTTCTCCTGCAGCGCACCGCCGAATCCGGCGAAGGTGAACGACTTGCCCGACAGGTCAGGCAACTCGCCCGGAGCCGGTGCAGCGGTCGTCTCCGGTGCTGGTGCAGCGGTCGTCTCCGGTGCCGGTGCAGCCGTCGTCTCCGGTGCCGGTGCAGCGGTGGTGACCGGCGCCTCGGTGCTCGCACTCGAGTCATCATCGCTGCCACAGGCCGCGAACAGCAGCGCTGTTCCGACCAGGGCACCGATCGCGAATTTGCTTCTCATAGCTCCCCCAGGAATGGATCGTTGTTGGACGTGTGTGGGTGTGCAGTAACGCTCGCGGCAGGTTGACCGCTGCAGGATCGTCACTTCACGTTTGCAGTATCGTTTCTGCAGAACTCATTGTCAAGGTGTTGCCCGCGTCGATGACCCGTGCGTCATCGACGCCGAACACCACCCGTACTGCACCGCTGGTGGCTCCGACACGGCCTGCGGGAACGGTGGCGATCACCTCATGGCCGGCGACGTCGACGATGAGCCGGCGCTGCGCGCCGAGGTACACCACCTCTTTCACCACTCCGTCGAGCACGTTGGCACCCTCTGGAACCGGCGCATCGACATCGACGACTCCGGTACGTTCCGGGCGCACCACCATGCAGGCCTGCGCCCCCTCGGCGACGGCTTCGGTGCGGACACCGCGCAGCAATCCGCCCGGGGTGTCGACGATCGAGGTCGTGCCATCATGGCGAACGGTGCCGCGCCAGACATTCGAGTCGCCGAGGAACTGAGCGACGTACTGAGTGTTCGGCCGGTCGTACAGCGCGTCGGGTGCGTCGATCTGTTCGATCCGGCCGTCGTTGAAGACAGCGATCCGGTCGGACATCACCAGCGCCTCCTCCTGATCGTGCGTGACATAGACGATGGTGACACCGAGCTCGCGATGGATGCGGCGGATCTCGAGTTGCAGGAACTCGCGCAACTTCCGGTCGAGGGCACCGAGCGGTTCGTCCATCAGCAGCAGCCGCGGCCGGAACACGATGGCGCGTGCGACGGCAACACGTTGCTGCTGGCCGCCCGAGAGTTGCCGAGGAAGGCGGTCGGCGTAGCCCTCGAGGTGCACCATGGCGAGCGCCTCGTCGACACGACGCCGAATCTCGGCCTTGTCGACCTTGCGTTGGCGCAACGGGTAGGCGATGTTCTGCGCCACGGTCATGTGCGGGAACAGGGCGTAGCTCTGGAACACCATGCCGATGTCGCGCTTGTGAGGCGGGGTGCCACTGATGTCGCGGCCATCGAGCTCGATCGACCCGGAGGTGATGGACAAGAAGCCCGCGATCATGTTGAGCGTCGTCGTCTTGCCCGATCCACTCGGGCCCAGCATCGTCAGGAACTCGCCGGGCCGAATCGACAGATCGATGGCATCGACCGCCGGCCGACCATCACCGAAGCGCTTCGTCACCGAGCGGAGTTCCACCTGTGCTGCCGCGCTGTGCTCGTGGCCCCCTGCCATGTGCTCCCCCCGGATTCGACTCGCCAGCGACGGCGACGTCAGTCAGCAGATGGTAGCGGGTGCAGAATCGTTCCTGCAAGGTTCGGAACGGATCTCATGCCTCCGGGGCCCGATGCGGTGCGTCGAGCAGCGGCCCGTTGCTCGACACCCCTGTCCACCTCGCCGCATGCGGATCGCCCGACCAGCGTGCGGCTTCCAACTCGATCCGGCCGGCCTCCCACTCCCACGTGCCGGCCCGGCGTACGCGGAGTTGCGCGAGGTCGAGAGGAACCGACACCGTGCCGCTCGATCGCGGCTCGAGCGTGATTCGGGCGAACCCCACCAGGCGACGTCGCGGACGCTCGACGATCGAGTCGGGAAGCGACGCATACACCTGCACCACGTCGGTGCCGCGACGATCGCCATCGTTGCGCCACGTCACCTCGGCGACCGGCCCACCATCGGCTCGGCGCACGTCGATCGAGATCGGTTCGAAGGTCGTATAGGAGAGGCCGTGGCCGAAGGGGTAGCGCACCGAGGAACCGTTCCGGTCGAGCCACCACTGACCGTGGAACAGCCCGTAGACCGCACGGTCGGTCTCCACGACGAACTCGGGCAGATCGCCCTCGTCGACCGGCACGGCAAACGGCAGATGACCCGACGGATCGACCACACCGGCCAGCACCTCGCCGAGCGCAGTACCCCCCTCCATGCCCGGGTACCACGCCATCACCACCGCGGCCACGGCGTCGCGCCACGCCTCGGTCACGAAGGCGCTGCCCCCGGTGAGCACCACCACGGTGCGCGGATGGACGGCTGCCGTGTCGAGGATGAGTTGCTCGTGGGCGAGCGGCAGTCGCAGACTGCGCCGATCACCTCCCGGCGGCTCGGCGAGCGCTTCCTCCTGATGGTCGACCAGGTACTGGAACCGTCGGCGCTGATCGTCGTCGGCGAACGGTGGCGCGAACTGATCGAGCAGCGGGAGCTGCGCATCCAGATCGAGGAACTCACCCTCTTCGTCCTTGGTGACGCCCACCACGACGATGGCCACATCGGCGTCGGCGGCGATGCCGACATCGCCGTCGCTCGCCACCACCGCTGCATTCGGGAACGCCTGCCGGATCCCATCGAGTGGAGTGACCGAGTACGGCGGGACGACATCGCTCGAGCCGCCGTCGCCGAGGTTGGCCGCGCGGGCAAGCGCACCGAGTACGGCGATGCGCGACACGACTGTGGGGTCGAGTGGCAGAACCCCATTGTTCTCGACCACCACGATCGACTCGCGCGCGGCGCGGAGGGCGAGGGCGACGTGCTCCGCGCAGGCCACCACCGATTCGTCGGGCACGGGCGCAGCGCGGAGGTGCTCGAAGCGGGCGAGCGTACGAACGATCCGGTGCACGATCTCGTCGATCTGCGACCAGGTCACCCGACCCTCGGCGAGCGCGACCGGGAGGTGTTGCATGCGCACCATCCGGTAGGGCATCTCGATGTCGATGCCGGCCTCCACCGACTTCACCGCGTCGCGGATCCCGAAGATGAAGTCGGTGATGACCACGCCGTCGAAGCCCCACTCGTCGCGCAGGATGTCGGTCACGAGTCGTCGCGAATGGCAGCACCAGTCGCCGTTCACGCTGTTGTACGCCGCCATCACGGTGGCCACGCCCGACTCGACGATGCGCCGGAAGTGGGGCAGGTACACCTCGTGGAGTGAGCGCTCATCGCAGGTCACATCGACTCGGTGGCGTGAGGTCTCCATCGAGTTGAGCGCGTAGTGCTTCACGCACGCCATCACGTGCTGCTGAGCACCGCGCGACAGCGCAGCGCCCATCTCGCCGACGTGGTGGGGGTCTTCACCGTAGGTCTCCTGGGCGCGACCCCAGGCCGGGTGACGCAGCAGGTTCACGCACACACCACCGAACAGGTCACCACCGCGCACGCGGACCTCCCGTCCGATGGCCTCGCCGATCTCGAACTCGAGCACCGGATCGAACGTGGCCCCGCGCGCCATGCTCACCGGGAAGCAGGTACCAGGCGAGATGGCCATCCCACGAGGCCCGTCGACGAACGCGAGACCTGGCACGCCCAGCCGATCGCACTGCGCCGCTGGGACCGGCCGGGTATTGGGTCCCATGCTCAGCGCCCGGATCCTCCCTTCCCAGAAATCGAGGTCGGCGTCGAGCATCGAGAGCTTCTCGTCGGATGTCATGCGGCCGACGAGAGCCGCCACCAACTGATCGAGATCGTTGCCAGCGGCCCATGCCCCAACCAGTTCGGCAAAGGCGTCGGCATCCGCAGCGAGCCCTCTGTTGTTGGTCATGCTCATCTCCTCATCGGCCTCGACCCGTCGCTGCAGGCCATTGCAGTAACGATTCTGCTACCCTACTCGGGCCGGCAGATGGCGGACGATCTCCCCCGGCGTACGCACCGATCACACCGGGAGCCATCCATGGACGAGTTCTTCGACACTGTCGGCCCGATCCGGCACGTGGGGCCCACCTCCACCGATCCGCTGACCTTCCGATGGTACGACGCCGACCGGGTGGTCGGCGGCCGCACCATGCGCGATCACCTTCGCTTCGGCGTCTGCTACTGGCACAGCTTCGCCTGGGACGGGTTCGACATCTTCGGCGAAGGCACCCTCGACCGCCCCTGGCATGCCAACCAAGCGCACGGCATCGACCCGATGGTTGCGGCACGGCGCAAGATGGACGCCGCGTTCGAGTTCATCTCGAAGTTGGGCGCCCCGTACTTCTCGTTTCACGACATCGACATCGCGCCGGCAGGCGCCACGTTCGCCGAGACCTGCCGCAACCTCGACGAGCTGGTCGAGTACGCGGCGGCCCACATGGAGCGCACCGGGATCGGGCTGTTGTGGGGGACGACGAACGCCTTCTCGCACCGCCGCTTCATGTCGGGCGCGGCAACGAACCCCGACCCCGACCTGTTCCGCTACGCGGCAGCGCAAGTGGCTCACTGCATGACCAAGACCCACGAGCTCGGTGGCACGAACTACGTGCTGTGGGGTGGGCGCGAAGGCTACGAGACGCTGCTCAACACCGACATGAAGCGCGAACTCGACCAACTCGGCCGGTTCATGAACATGGTCGTCGAGCACAAGTACGCGATCGGTTTCACGGGCACCCTGCTGATCGAACCGAAACCGATGGAGCCCACCAAGCACCAGTACGACTTCGACGTTGCAGCCGTGTATGCGTTCTTGCAGCACTACGGCCTCGAGCACGAGATCAAGGTGAACATCGAGGTCAACCACGCCACGCTGTCCGGGCACGATTTCCACCACGAGGTGGCCACGGCGATGAACCACGGCATTTTCGGCTCGGTCGACGCGAACGCCGGCGACGATCGGCTGGGCTGGGACCTCGACCTGTTCCCCACGAGCGTCGAAGACATGTCGCTCGGCCTGCTCGAGATCCTTCGCGGCGGCGGCTTCACCACCGGGGGCATGATGTTCGACTGCAAGGTCCGTCGTCAGTCGATCTCGCGTGACGACCTCTTCATCGCTCACATCGGCGGCATGGACACCTTGGCGAAGTCGTTGCTCGTTGCGCAGTCCATCATCGACGAAGGCGAACTCGACCGGCGCCGCAACGAGCGCTACGCCGGCTGGAACGACCCGGCGGCGCAGGCCATCCTCGACGGCAAGGTCACCCTGCAGCAGATCCACGCCGACCTGCTGGCAAACGGCCACGAGCCCACGCCGACGAGTGGCCGCCAGGAACAACTCGAGCGGCTCGTCGCCCGGCACATCGACACCGTCCGGTAGCCGCTGCGCTCCAGACGTCGGCAGCGCTGTACGTCCTGTGGGACTGAGCGTCAGTCGCCGCGGCGAGCACGCTCGATGGCGGCGATGTCGATCTTCTGCATCGTCATCATCGCCTCGAACACCCGCTTGGCCGCCTGCGGGTCGGGGTCGGCCATTCCATCGCTGAGCGCACGCGGGGTGATCTGCCACGACAGCCCCCAGCGGTCCTTGCACCAACCGCACTCGCTCTCGATGCCACCGTTGTCGACGATGGCGTTCCACAGCCGATCGGTCTCGGCCTGGTCGTCGGTGGCGATCTGGAACGAGAACGACTCCGACTGCTGGAAGGCCGGACCGCCGTTCAGGCCCAGGCACGCGATGCCGCACACGGTGAACTCCACCGTCAGCACATCGCCCTCCCGACCGTCGGGATAATCGCTCGGGGCACGCGCCACCCGTCCGACCGAACTGTCGGGGAACGTGGCCGCGTAGAACTCAGCGGCCGCCAGGGCATCGCGGTCGTACCAGATGCAGATCGTGTTCTTCGGCTTCATGGCAACTCCTTCGTCGTGACGCTCGGCGGGCACCCGAGCGTACGGAGAAACGCCTCGTGCGCGCCCACCGGGTCGAGGTCGGTGCACACCTCGATGACCGACGAGTCATCAGGCGTGCTGCGTACCCGGCCGTCGGCCTCCGCCGCCACCGCCATGCGCGTGACCGTGAACAGGTCGGGCTCGGCCATGGCGAGCAGCGTCAGCGGGTCGTGGGCCCAGCTCCGGTCGTTCGGCATGCCCTCGCGCAGGCCCGACAGGAACTGCCAGAAGCGCCGGGCCTCGTCGGCCATCAGCAGGCCGATCGGGTGCACGGCGGCGATGCGGTCGACATCGTGCTCGTCGACCGCCACCCGCAGGGTCTGGTCGAGCGGCACGATGGTGATGGGGGCGCCCGACCCGAGCACGATCTCGGTGGCCACCGCATCAGAGGCGAAGTTGTGCTCGGGCCAGCCGGCCTGGAACTCGCCGCCCATCACCCAGAGCCGGCCCACGTTGCCGGCGAAGTCGGGGTCGCGACGGATGGCCGTGGCGATGTTGGTCAGCGGGCCGATGGCCAACACCTCGAGCGTGCCCGGGTCGGCCGCTGCCAGGTCGACCAGCACATCGACCGCGTCGCCGGCTGCGTAGTGGGCGTCGGCCAGGCCGGGCACCCCGACGCCTTCGTGCCCGGCCCACATCACGGCCTTGCCACTGAGCGGCTGCTCGCAGCCCCGGTACACGGGTGCGTCGATCCCCATCGTCCCCAGCGCCACCGACGCCAGCCGCGCCCGCACGTCGGTGTCGCCGTAGACCAGCGTGACGGCCTCGAGGTCGATCCCGGCCAGGCCGGGCAGCATCGCCAGCGTCCACAGATCGTCGACGTCGGTGCCGATGTCGGTGTCGATCACCAGTCGCCTGCCCATTCGCTGCCCCACTTCCTGTCGCACAGTGGGGCGAGTCTCGCGCGAGCGGTCGTCCTGGCGTCAGTGCTTCACGCCATCACTCACCAGGGCTGACGAGCCCCGTCTCGTACCCGATGACCACCAGTTGTGCCCGGTCGCGTGCATTCAGCTTGCCGAGGATCCGGCTGACGTGGGTCTTCGCCGTGAGCGGCGACATGTACAGCGACTCGCCGATCTCGGCATTCGTCTTGCCCCGTGCAACCTCGGCCAGCACTTCGCGCTCGCGTTCGCTCAACACGTCGAGGGGGCCGGGTGTGCCGGGACGACTGACCGGTCGGTTGACGAGATCGGCGACCAGTCGCCTCGTCATGGCGGGAGCGATCAGCACGTCACCCTCGACGGCAGCCCTGATCGCCTCGAGGAGGAGCCGAGGCGGCGTGTCCTTCAGGAGGAATCCGGACGCACCTGCACGGAGCGCCTC
>JBEICS010000003.1:0-23065 GCA_040383925.1 Acidimicrobiaceae bacterium
AGATGGTGATGCCTGGTGACAACGTGACGATCACGGTGGAGTTGGGTAAGCCGATCGCGATGGACGAGGGTTTGCGGTTCGCCATTCGTGAGGGTGGCCGCACCGTGGGCGCCGGCCGCGTCACCAAGATCACCAAGTGAGCTGACGCACCATGGCACAGTCATCCATCCGTATCCGTCTCAAGGCGTTCGACCACGAGATCATCGATCAGTCGACGCGCAAGATCGTCGAGACGGTCACCCGTACCAACGCCACCATCCGTGGCCCCATCCCGCTGCCGACCGACAAGCACCGCTACACGGTCATCCGCGGCCCGCACATCGACAAGGACTCGCGTGAGCACTTCGAGATGCGCGTGCACAAGCGGTTGATCGACATCGTCGACCCGAATGCGAAGACGATCGACAGTTTGCAGCGCATCGAGCTGCCGGCCGGTGTCGACATCGAGATCAAGATCCAGTCGAGCTGATCGCCCGCTCGGCCCGGGTGGTTCATCTCCTCGCAGGATGACGCCCGGTACGCTGCCCCATGTGGGCATCATCGCTACACGGTTCGCTGCCTCGCTCGCCGAGCACAGCGACCAGATCGCCATCGAGCTCCCCGCGCAGGGGAGCTCGATGTCGTATGGCGACCTCGCCGATGCTGCGGCGAGGTGGGCGACACGGTTCGCCGATGTCGACCGCCCCTGGGTGCTGCACATGGCGAAGTCGCCGACGCTCTACCAGTTGGAGGTCGCTGCGTTCCGGTACGGCCGGTCGTTCTGCCCGGTCGACCTGCTGAACCCGGTGGGCCGGGTGGCGTCGATCGCCGGGCAACTCGAACGGGTGCTGGTGATCACCGACCAGCCCGACCGGGCCGAAGCGCTGGAGGCACTCGGCTTCGATGTCGAACTGGTGAGTGGCGGCCTGGTGGGCGGCGACCTGCCGCCCGCGTCGACCGAGCCCATCAGTGGGACGGACCCGCGCTACTTCATCTCCACCTCGGGCACCACCGGAACGCCGAAACTGGTGGAGGTGAGCCATGACGCCACCGAGAAGTTCGTGGCGTGGGCGGTGCCGTACTACGAGGTCGCGCCTGGCTCGCGATGGGCGCAGTTCTCGAACATCGGCTTCGATCTCAGCATCGTCGATGTGCTCACTTCCATCGCCGCTGGTGCCACCTTGGTGGTGATGTCGACGATGGGCGAGACCGCGCGGCTCAACCGGGTGGTCTCCGACTACGGGATCACCCACTGGCATTCGGTGCCGAGTGTGATCGCCTATCTCGTTCGCGGCGGCCGGTCACTCGACCAGGTGCGCATGATGTCGTTCTGCGGTGAACCGTTGCTCCGCAGCCAGTGCGCGGAACTCCGCCGTGTCGCTCCACAGGCCCGGCTGATCAACACCTACGGCCCCACCGAAGGGCCGCTGTTCTGCACAGCGCACGAGGTGACCGACAGCGATCTGGCCGACGACGACCTTGCGACGATGCCGATCGGGACGGCGATCCCCGGCTGGCAGCTCGACTTCACCGCGGACGACCAGGGGCTCCGCCTCACCATCCGTGCCGACCGGCTCGCCGAGGGCTACCACGGCACCTCCGATGCGGCCTTCGGATGGGAGACGCGCGAAGGGGTGGTCTGGCAGACCTTCGACACCGGCGACTACATGCGCACCCATGGCGACCATCTGGTGTTCAGCCATCGCCGCGACCGCATGGTGAAGATCGCCGGCATCCGACTCGACCTCGGCGACGTGACCGACGCCTGCCTGCGCTGTGGAATCGACGAGCCGGTGGTGATGCTCCACGACGGCGGACTGGTGGTGTTCTATGCGGGTGTCGACGGCGAACGGCAGTCGATGGAGGGCGACGCTCAAATCGACCGGTCGAGTCGTCTGCGCCAGGTGCTGCCCGACTACGCCGTGCCCAGCCGGTACGAGTTCGTCGCGGCGATGCCGCGCAATGCCAACGGCAAGATCGACCGGGGCGACTTGGCCGCGCGGCTGGCCGCCGACGGCACCTGACCTTCGCCGGGCTCGGTCGGCCGATCTGTGGTGCGGTCAGTGCACCGAAGCAGCGCGGCCGTCGACACCTTCGACCTCGGCGATGAAGGACGAGATGATGCCGAGCACTTCACCGGTGTCGGCGCCCTCGAGGTTGTGTCCGAGACCTGGATGGTTGACGACGACGATCTCTCGACGGTTCGTCTGCTCGCGCAGTGTGCGGGCCAGCGAGTTGCGCCAGAACAGGTAGCCGACGTCGTCGTCGTCGAACAGGAACAGCACCCGGATCCCGCGGCTGGTGAGGGAACGGAGTTGACGCACCGCCGCGATGCGCCAGACGACGAACCGATAGGCGTAGGCCATGCGACGCGTGATTCGTGACGTCGATGCGGTGCGGTCGCGCATCGGCTTGTCGGGGTTCATCGCCAGGTCGAACAGCGGTGGGTTGATCGCCACGACCGCTCGGGCCATGGTCGTCGTCTCGTCGCGCAACAGAGCGAGAGCGCCACCGCAGAATCCAACGAGGACCACGCCGTCGGCACCGCTGCCGACCAGTTCAGCGGTGCACTGCCTCAGGTCGTCGAGGTCGAGCCGATCACTCTGGTACGTGGGGCGCGGGAACGGCCGCGGTGGGCTCCATCGACTCGACGCTGCATCGAACCGGATCGACATCCGCTGCCGCTGAGCCTCGTAGCGGGCGAGTTCGACGAACGAACGCCCCGGACCCATCGTGGAGTAGAGCAACATGCCGAGTGGCTGGTGCGTACCGGGCGGGAGGGTCCGCACGGCATGGAGCTGGTTCTTCGTGACGACGCCGAACTGTTCGTGGTTCGCGTTCGAAATCGGTGCCGGCGCGTGCATCTGTGCCCGAGGCGCGGCGGTGCTCACGTCCCCCGATGGTGGCCGCGACAGCCACGAATCGATGAGGTCGATCGAGCGGTGGGGTACTTCGGTGTCGTCGATCGACCGGTCGGCCCAGGGCCCGATGTCGTTGCAGCGGTGCTCGGTGACGGCAGCCCCGAGGCTGCGCAGTTCGGCGACATACGCCGGATCGACAGGCCGTTCGTCGTGATCGACGACGAGTACTTCGCCCGCAGGCAGAGGGCGGCCGTCGAGGCGGCTCGTGGCCAGCGCATCGAGCATTGCCCTCGGATACTGGTAGCCGCCCACGTTGAGATCGGCGGTGTCTACGGCGGCCTCGGTTCGTGCTGCCTGCATGATGCGCAACTCGCGGACGAATCGTCGGCCCGAGGACGTGGGAGCCCACATCACGAGCCGGTGGACGCCGGCGAGAGGCAGGGCACTGGCAGCGATGAGCGCGCCCAGTCGGGGCGCAACCACCGTGAGGTGCTCGACGCCCCGTGCCTGCATGGTGGCGATCGCTGCCTCGACTCCCGTGCGCCAGCGCAGCATGAGATCGTCGTCGCCGACCGATCCATCGGACTGATCGGTGCCCCAGTGCTGCACCATCACCACGATGTGTCGATCACCGAGCCGGCGGGCGAGCTGCACCAGGCCGCGGTGCATCGACAGATCTTCGTGGCCGACGCTCGGGACGATCAGACAGCCGGTCGCGGCACCACCCTCTGGGCCGAGCCACTCGGAACCGATGGCCCCACCGGGCACAGCGATCCATTCGGGCCTACTCAGAGGGGAGGATCGGGTCACGCTCTCACAGCCGCGGCGGCGAACATCGCGGCCATCCGCGCAATCGTCGCCAGGTTCTCGCGCGTGATCAGCGAATCGTCGATCTCGCACCCGACCTCGTCCTCGAGGCTGAAGATGACCTCGACGGTTGCCTGACTGGTGAGTCCTGCATCGACCAACAGATCGTCGGAGCCGAGCGTGTCGGCATCGAGGGCCAGCCGCCCGACCCGCGACAGCGCTGCGCGGACCTTTGCTTCCCAGTCCTCAGCCACATCAGGAGTATACGAAGTCAACGGAATGGAGCCTTTGATCGGTCGCCGGTCGGCCCCGGCGAAGGGTTCCCTGCCTACAGTTCAGGGATGCAGGACTTAGACACGCATCTCGGTGGTCGCCGTCCCTTCGGTCTGAACTACTGGCCCCTGCCCGACGACGACCCTGGCGTCGAGATCCCTCGTGAGTCGATCCGGTTGGTGTCGCCCGACGGTGGGTTGGTGCGAGGCCTGCTGTGGACCCCGCCGAACGGAAGGCCGTGGAAGACGGCCGTCATCCTCAGCCATCCGCGGGGCGACTTCAGCGTGCACTATGCCTGCCCACTGCTGGCAGCGGCCGGGTACGCGGTGCTGGGCTTCGGTACCCGCTACATGAACAACGACTCCGACTGCCTGCACGAGCAGTGCATCGTCGACGTGAACACGGCCTACGAGGAGATGAAGCGACGTGGCGCCGAAGCGGTGGTGCTGCTGGGCAACAGCGGTGGGGGCAGCCTGATGGCGCTCGCCCAGGCCGAACTGGGTATCGGCGACGGGTGGATCGGGATGGCCGCCCACCCCGGCGAGGGCGTGTTCATGCTGCAGGTGATCGACCCGAGCGTGGCCGACGAGGACGACCCGTTCAGCACCGTGCCGGAACTCGACATGTACCACCCCGACAACGGGTGGCGCCCCTGGCCGCAGCCCTGCGAGTACGACCCCGACTGGGTGCGCACGTACCGGGCGGCCCAGGTGGCCCGCGTGGCGCGGATCGATGCCATCGCGAAGGCGGCGATCGCCGACGCCACCGATGCTGCCGGACGACTGCGCTCCATCGACAAAGACGCCGCCCCGACCGCGTGGCGCGAGCAGCGTCGCCGGGCCGTGTTCAGCCGCTATCACACCATCTATCGAACGCTCGCCGACCCGGCGTACCTCGACCTGTCGATCGATCCTGACGAGCGGCCGATGGGCTCGCTGTTCGCGTTCCCCGACCCGTTCGATGCCAACTACGGGCGAGGTGGTCTGGCCCGGATGATGACGAGCCGGGGCTGGTTGAGCACCTGGTCGGGGTTGTCGAGCCACGCCAAGTTGGCCGACACGATGCCGCGTGTGACGGTGCCCACCATCCTCGTGCACCCCACGGCCGACACCGAGATCAGGGTGTGGCAGGCCAAGGAGATCGTGGCGAACGCTGGCGCCGCCGACACCTCGTATGTCGAACTGAAGGGTGCGCCCCACTACCTCGAGGGGCACCGGCGAGAGGCCTTGGCCGTCGTCGCCGAGTGGTTGGCGGCGCGCTTCCCCTGACGGCGCGCGGCAGGTGATCGGCACGGTGGGATCCGGCACGGAGGGCTAGCGTCGGGGTCGACGTGTCGATGGGGGTCGGCACGCGAGCAGGGGGGCACCGTGTACGAGATCAAACCTTTTCCTTACGACGGCACCATCGATGCCGACGGTCATCTGCTGGAACCCGACTGGCTGTGGGAGCGCTACATCGACCCCGCGTTCCGCGACCGGGCGATGGGGATCGATGTCGATGCCGACGGTCTGGAGTACCTGCGGATCGACGGTCGCTCGAGTGAACGCACCGTCCGTGGTGTGATCTCACTGATGGGGGCGATGGGTGAGGACGACCCGCGGCCGTCGCCAGAGCGTCGCTACATGGACTCGATCCCGTACGGCGCTGGCGATCCGAGCGAGCGGTTGGCGTTGCTCGACAAGGAGCACCTCGACGGTGTGCTGCTGTACGGCACGGTGGAGCTGCTGTGGGAGTGCGAGGTGACCGATCCGGCACTCACCGACGCCTACTGCCGTGCCTACAACCGGTGGATCGCCGACTTCTGTCGCGACTCGGGTGGGCGGCTGAACCCGGTGGCGCACCTCAGCCTGCTCGACCCCGAGGCGGCAGCCCGAGAGCTGCGGCGCGCCGTCGCCGACGGCTGCGTGGGGGCCTGGGTGGCGCCCTTCACCCACAGCCGCAAGGCCCACGGTCACCCCGATCACGACGTGCTGTGGCGCACGGCCGTGGAGCTCGACGTGCCGGTGGCCGTGCACCCCACCTACGAGCCCGGGTACTGCACGCCCGTGCGCTTCGACGGGTTCGGCCGTGCCGCCGAGTTCCACTACAACGTCATGCTCCGCCAGGGCAGCCAGCAGGCATTGCTGAGCTTCTTCACCCACGGCACGCTCGAGCGGTTCCCCGACCTGCGCCTCGGCGTGCTCGAGAGCGGGATGGGCTGGATCGGATCGTTCCTCGACCGGGCCGATGCCGTGTTCGAGACCATCAGCGCCCGCGGTCTGCCCATCAGCACCCGGCCGAGCGAACTGTTCGCCCGGCAGTGCTTCCTGAGCGGCGACCCCGATGAGACTGCCGCGCCGCTCATCATGGATCACGTTGGAGCGCAGTGCTTCATGTGGGCCACCGACTACCCGCACCCCGATCATCCCGGCACGTGGGTCGATGCGCTCACTCGGCTGGTCGAGCCGCTGAGCGAGCCGACTCGTGCCGCGCTGCTGGGCGGCAACGTGCGGCGTCTCTACCGCCTGTCGATCTGAAACGCGACGCGGCCGGTCAGGCCGACTTCGTGTTCAGCGTCCTGCTGCGCGGCGCCGGCACCTCATCGACGATCTGCTCGATGACTGCCGCACTGGTGATGCCGTCGATCTCGGCCTCGATCGTGAGGGCGATACGGTGGGCGAGCACGGGCTGGGCCACGATGCGTACGTCGTCGGGGGCGACGAAGCCGCGACCGTTCGCCAGCGCCACCGCCCGGGCCACGGCGAGCAACTGCAGGGTGCCGCGGGTGCTGATGCCGAGACGCAGATCGCGGTGGGCGCGGCTCGCCTCGACGATGTCGGCGACGTAGTGACGAATCGGTTCCGACACCGACACCGAACGGGCCGCCTCGATCAGTCGGGAGAATTGGCCGAGGCCGATCGCCGGTTGGACGGCATCGATCTGTTGGTGCACGTCGGGACGGACCATCACCTCGAGCTCGGCCTCGCGCGATGCGTAGCCGAGGGCGAGCTTCACGGCGAAGCGATCGAGTTGGGTCTCCGGCAGCGGGTAGGTGCCGTGGAAGTCGAGGGGGTTCTGCGTGGCCACCACCATGAACGGATGCGGCAGCGGATAGGTGACACCGTCGTTGGTGACCTGGCGTTCCTCCATCACCTCGAGCAGTGCCGCCTGGGTCTTGGGTGACGCACGGTTGATCTCGTCGGCGATGACGATGTTCGCGAACACCGGGCCCTGCCGGTAGGCGAACTCGTTGCGTCGCGCATCGAACACCGACACACCTGTCACGTCCGACGGCAGCAGGTCGGGCGTGAACTGCACCCGTCGAACCGAGCCACCGATGGCGGCCGCAACCGCCTTGGCGAGCGACGTCTTGCCGGTGCCCGGCTTGTCCTCGATGAGCAGGTGGCCCTCTGCCACCAGGCAGGCCACCGCGAGGCGGATCTGTTCGGGCTTCCCGCGCAGCACCTCGGCGACGGTGGCCTCGATGCGCGCCACTGCCTCAGTCCCCTGTTCGCGTGTGGGGACGTGTTCGTCGGGACCGATCATCAGCGTTGACTGTCCGGGGGAATCGCGGGGAGGCACGCAACGCCGTGCCGAAATCTTGACGCTGAGTGGTGGAACCCTGGACATGGCCGCACGGCTCGGGACAGTAGGCAGGGTGACGACTGCAGTGATCCTTGCCGGCGGCCTCGGGACGCGCCTCAGTGAAGAGACGACCGTCCGGCCCAAGCCGATGGTGGAGATCGGCGGCCTGCCCATCCTGTGGCACATCATGAAGATCTACAGCAGCCACGGCATCGACGACTTCGTCATCTGCTGCGGCTACAAGGGCAACGTCATCAAGGAGTGGTTCGCCGACTACTCGCTGAACTTCAGCGATGTCGTGTTCGATCTGCGGAAAGACACCGTCGAGTTCGTGCGCCGCGGCTGCGAACC
The DNA here is from genome assembly GCA_040383925.1 of Acidimicrobiaceae bacterium. Lineage (GTDB taxonomy): Bacteria > Actinomycetota > Acidimicrobiia > Acidimicrobiales > Ilumatobacteraceae > VFMC01. The sequence goes on from JBEICS010000003.1 coordinate 7,836, forward strand.
GTGGCGGGTGTCGCTCATCGACACGGGTGCCGAGACCCTCACCGGCGGCCGCCTGCGCCGTGTGCGCGACCACATCGGTGACGACACGTTCTGCTTCACCTATGGCGATGGCCTGGCCGACGTCGACGTCACCGCGCTGCTCGCCTTCCACCGCGCCCACGGTCGAGACGCGACGATGACCGCGGTGCAGCCGGCCGGCCGTTTCGGTGCGCTCGTGCTGAAAGAGGGCCAGACCACCGTCGACAGCTTCATGGAGAAGCCGGCGGGCGACGGCGCCTGGGTGAACGGCGGATTCTTCGTGCTCGAACCGTCGGTCATCGACCGTATCGAGGGCGACCGCACCACGTGGGAGCAGGAGCCGCTGCGCAGCCTCGCCCACGACGGCGAACTGGTGGCGTATCAGCACGACGGTTTCTGGCAGCCGATGGACACCCTGCGCGACCGCCAGGTGCTGGAGGAGTTGTGGGCCAGCGGCAACGCACCGTGGAAGGTGTGGTGACCGACGGTCCGGTGCCGGGGCCGTCGTTCTGGCACGGCCGCCGGGTGCTGGTCACGGGCCACACCGGCTTCAAGGGGAGTTGGCTGTGCCTCTGGCTGCAGTCGCTCGGCGCCGAGGTGACCGGCCTGTCGCTCGCGCCGGCCACGACGCCGAACCTGTTCGACGTGGCGCGTGTGGGCGAGGGCATGGTGAGCCTCATCGGCGACATCCGCGATGCAGGCGCCGTGCGCGAGGCCTTCGCCACGAGCCGACCCGAGGTGGTGCTCCACCTCGCTGCGCAGGCGCTGGTGCGGCCCAGTTACGCCGACCCCGTCGACACGTTCGCCACGAACGTGGTGGGCACCGCCACCGTGCTCGATGCGGCACGGGCCGACGGGGTGCGCGCCGTGGTGAGCGTCACGAGCGACAAGTGCTACGAGAACCGCGAACAGGTGTGGGGCTACCGCGAGGACGACCCGATGGGTGGCCACGACCCCTATTCCGCCAGCAAGGGCTGCGCCGAACTGGTGACGGCATCGTTCCGTCGCTCGTACTTCTCCGCGCCCAATGGTGCACAGGTGGCGAGCGGTCGTGCCGGCAATGTGATCGGCGGTGGTGACTGGTCGGTCGACCGGTTGATCCCCGACATCGTGCGGGCCTTCTCCATGGGCGAAGCCGTGGTGATCCGCAGCCCCGACTCGCTGCGGCCCTGGCAGCACGTGCTCGAGCCGTTGGCCGGCTACCTGCTGCTCGCCGAGCGGCTGGTCGCCGACGGGGCCCGCTTCGCCGAGGGCTGGAACTTCGGGCCCGCCGACACCGACGCCCGCCCGGTGCGCTGGATCGTCGAACGCATGGCAGAGCGCTGGGGCGCGGGCGCCACCTGGCGCATCGAACCGAGCGGTCTGCACGAGGCTCGGCTCCTGAAACTCGACTGTTCGAAGGCCCACGCCGACCTCGGTTGGTCGCCGCGGTTGGCCCTCAGCGACACGCTCGACTGGCTGATCGACTGGTACCGGGCCCACCTCGACGGTGCCGACATGCGTGCCGTCACCCTCGACCAGATCGACCGGTTCCGCGCCCTCGGCTGAGCCGGGCGGGTGCGTCGCTGCAGCGACCTCAGACGGGGAAGCGGCGCTGCTGCTCGGCGTAGAGCCGGTGGGCGAGTTGATCGCTCGGCGCCACCACGTCGTCCCAACGCAGTGCGGTGTCGCGTGGGATGTCGCGCACCAGGCGGCAGCCCGCCACCAACCCCTCGGGGATGAGTCGCTCGCGCCGCACGACAGCGGCTTTCTCCGACTGTCCGGAGGTCATGTACTGGCCGTACGAATCGAGGGTCTCGCCGGCTTGCAGGTCGCGTTTGGCGACGGCGATCACCTCCACCGTGGGGCCGGCCAGCGGCTGGCCGCACGCGTCGCCGAACAGCACCACACGGGCCACGGTGAGCGGTGCCTCGAGGTGGCAGAGGTGGTAGGGGTGGTAGAAGCTGTACAGCGGACCGGTGCCCAGCTTGTAGAGCTCGAGGTACTGCAGCTGGCGGGCGTCGGGCTGCTCGGCGAGGCAGAACACGCCCGGGGCAGGCTTGGCCCCGACCACGAACTCGACGATGCCACCCACCTCGCGCAGCATGTCGAGGTCGTAGCGCGTGGTGAGTTCGTCGACGTGGCCGGTGTGGTCGTAGCGCAGCATGCCGCGCTGGGCGACCGTGAACCCGGTGGCGTTGGCGACGATGCACTGCTCGAAGTTCACCTTCGAGCCGTCGGCGAACGAGGTGACCATCGTGACGTCCTGGTTCCACCGCTCGGCGAAACCGGCCTGGGTGGTGGGCGTGCGGTACTCGTCCTGCAAGCCCTTCACGTTGCCGAGCACCCGGGGCATCATGCCCAGCGACTGCACGTAGCGGTAGAGGTTCATCTGCACACCCGGCTGGTCGCCGTCGACACAGGTGAAGATGACTCCGGCTGCCCGGGCCCGGTCGTGGAGGATGGGGCCGATGGTGGCGTCGACCTCGGCGTTCATCAGCACCATGTGCTTGCCGTTGGCGATGGCCTCGAGCGCGATGGCGGCCCCGAACTCGATGGCTCCGGTGATGTCGATGAGGCAGTCGATCTGCTCGCACTGGGCCAGCAGCACCGGGTTGTCGGTGACCACCGGGCGGCCGGCGGCGACCGCGGCATCGAGCGCGGCAAGGTCGTCGACGACTGCGGGAGCGGGCGCACCCGCGTAGCGGTAGGCGTCGACAGCACGGTCGACGGTGCGGTTGGAGATGGCTGCCACCACCATGCCCGGTACGGCGTTGGTGACCTGGTTGACGAAGCCACGCGCCATCGAGCCGGCGCCGAAGACACCGACGCGCACCGGCCGACCGGAGCGCTCGCGTTCGCGCAGCGCGGTGTCGACGATGATCATTGCGTCGCCTGCCCCTCGGAGGCGGTGCTCATGCGGTCGCGCAGCGTGGGCAACTGCTCGGCGAGCAACGGCCAGGCGGCGTCCTTGGCCGAGATGTCGCTGACGGCGAGCGGCCAGTCGACGGCGAGCATGGGGTCGTCGTAGCGCACACCGCACTCGGCGCCGGGCGTGTAGAACTCGCTCACCAGGTACAGCGCCTCGGTGTCGTCGACCAGGGTCTGCAGCGCGTGCGCACATCGGGCCGGGATGAGCACGGCCCGCCGGTTGTCGGCGCTGAGTTCGACCGGGCAGGTGGTGAGGAAGGTGGGCGACTCGGGGCGGAGGTCGACCACCACGTCGACGAGGGCGCCGCGCACGCAGCGGAGGAACTTCTGCTCGGCGTGGGGCGGGAACTGGAAGTGGAAGCCGCGCACGGTGCCGGCCCGACGGTTGAGCGAGCTGTTGGCCTGGCGCACGCTGAAGTCGATGCCGTGTTCGGCGAACTCGTGCTGGCAGAACGCCCGGGCGAACGCTCCCCGTTCGTCGGCGACGAGGTGTTGGTCGACCAGGAAGGCGCCGGCGATGGGGAGGGGCTCGAAGTGCATGACGGAGTGTGGCGAACTGGACCGGGTACTGACTGTGCCGAGTGTAGGTGTGCGTGGCACGGGACCTGGTTTCCGCACGATTTCGTCAAGTTCCGACGGGTTGGAGCCGATGCACACAGCGTCCCTTTCTACGATCCAACCCTCGCGACCTTCGGAGCCGACCCATGGAGCTGTCATTCGTCATCAATGCCGTCAAGCGGTACTGGTGGGCCGTCGTGGCCTGCGTGCTGCTCGGCACGATGGCGGGCGTCCAACTGCGCGGCGACCAGACCACGTCGTTCAAGTCGACCGCCATGCTGTTGATCTCGGCGCCGACCAACTCGATCACCGAGGCGTTCAGTGCCGGCGCCGATCGATATCTGCTCGGCCAGTTGAGCGTGCTGCAGTCGAACGCGCTGGCGGTGCAGGTTGCCGAGGAGGTCGGCGGGATCAATGCCGAAGCAGTCCAGGAGCAGGTGCTGATCTCGCAGGTGATGAGCACCGACGTGGTGGCGATCGAGGCGTCGGCCGCGACGCCGGAGATCGCCGAGGCGTTGGCCACCTCGTACGTCGAGCAGTACACGGCGTTGATGCAGGGCCAACTCGACCTGGCGCAGGACCCGCAGTTGCAGCAGCTGCGTTCGACGGTGGGCGAGGTCCGCGAGCGGCTCGACGAGATCGACGCCGAGATCTCTGCGGTGATGGCGCCGTTCCTCGATGCCGGCAGCGACAGCATCCCGACCCTCGACCAGATCGCCCCCGAGCTCTCGACGAGCCGCCAGATCCTGCTGCAGCAGTACGACCGGGTGTCGTTCGCGCTCGACCAGGCGCAGCTCAACTCGCAGGTCCGTCTGGCCACCCAGACCGTGCAGAGCGCCTCCGAGGCCGCGTTGGTCGTGGAAGGTGGCGGTACCAAGAAGCTCGCCGCCGGTGTGATCACGGGGTTGATGCTGGGGGCGGTCGTGGCCAGCTTCCTCGCCAGCCAGTCGAACAAGGCGCTCGACGAGCAGCAGGTGGCCGAGGTGCTCGGTGCCGAAGTCGTGGGCGAACTGCCCCGTGTGCGTGCGCTCGCCAGGAACCGGCGGGCAGCTGCCGAGGCGTTGCCTGCCAAGTTGGCACCGTTCATCGACATGCTCAACGTTCGTGCCGAGGCGCACGCCCGGATCGGCCAGGCGTTCACCGTGGCGGTGGTGGGTGCCGAACGGAGTTCGGGCACGACCACACTCGCGGCAGCGATGGCCAACCGCTACGCCGCCACGGGCTCGCAGGTCCTGCTCGTCGATGCCGACCCGCGCGACAGCGAACTGACCCGTCTGTTCGCGGCTGCGGCTCCCGGTATCCCGGCCCTGCTCGCCGGTGTCGGCGCATCCGCCGACGGCTCGGCTCGGCGTCCCGCATCGTCGGCACGCCTGGCACCGTTCAGTCCGACTGCCCAACCGGGGCTGAACGTGGTGGGCATCGGCGACAAGTCGTCGGTCGCAGCGTTGCGTCGCCAGAACGTCCCGGAACTGATCGATGCGGCGGTTCGTCACGCGCATGTCGTCGTGTTCGACGGAGGTCCCTTGCTCGATGCGGCGTCGACCGTGCAACTCGCCAACCTGGTCGACGCGGTGGTGTTGGCGGTTCCGAACCGCAAGCTGCTCACCCGCTCGCTCAACACCCTGGTGGCCCAGTTGCAGCACCGGCAGGGCGATCTGCTCCCCGTGCTGGTCGCGGTGGGCAAACGCGCCGGAGGTTCGTCGCGTCGCTCCGCAGAGCGGCCGCTGCAGCGCAGCTTCGGTCTCGCCGGCCAACCCGACATCGAGCAGATCCCCGCTCCGGACGTGGTGGCTGTCGGCCGTCGCTGATCGGCATCGGCCGATGGGCGGCGCTGTCAGAGGGTGAGCGCTCCGCTGTTCCAGAGGTCTGTGAACTCGTCGGCCGTGGTGATGTCGATGCAGGGCACCGCGAGGGGCGGAGCGGGCGCCGACCCGTCGAGCAGTCGGATCACGACGAGGCGGCGGGCGACGCTGTCGGCGACTGCGAGTTGCTCGATGAGCGGTGAGGCGGCACCGGCCACCAGGACCACCTGGTCGGCCCAGCAGCCGGTGAGGATCGACGACACCGGGATCGTGGCCGACTCGGCGGTCCGGCCGACCAGAGCGAACAGCGTCAGGGCCTCGCGTCGATCGCGGATCGGCGCAGGTCGTCCGCTCGCGGCGCGGTCGCGCGTGCGTGCGGTCACGCTGATCTGCTGCTCGAGCGACGCGCACACCAGGCTCGCCGCCACCTCGACAGCCTCTTCGAACAGGTTCTCGGTGGCCGATCGGTCGACGGTGTCGAGCAGCACCAGACGGGTCGGCTGCGTCGTGTGATCTCGATCGCGGACCAACAGCGTCGGGCTCCGGGCCGAACTGAGCCAGTGCACGAGGCGGAGATCGTCGCCGGGCGAGTAGTCGCGCAGCGAGCGGAACTCGGCGTGCGGGTCGTCGCCGAGGCCGACCCGGCGGGTGGGGGCCTGGTTCGGGTCGGGGGCGCGCAGGGTGTGGATCCGCGGGTGGACGACGACGTCGTCGAGCATGGTGTGCGTGATCGTGCGTGTCGCCAGCCCGAACGGGTCGCGGCGTTCGTGGAGGAGGGGACCGAAGCGCTGCGGTCCTCGGCGCAGCGGTTGCACCCGGTAGCGCACCACCGTCATCGCACCCGGGGTGGTGGGTGGCATGTCGATCGAGATCGGCTGGTCGGCCAAGTGGTCGATCACCCGGTAGGCGGGGGTGGCACGCGTGGCATCGGCCATGAGGGCCATCTCGAACACCTGGCCCCGGCCCACCAGTCGGGGGGCGCTCTGGCGGCGGAGTTCGATGGGCGAGCCGAGGTGCGGCGCGACCACGGCGAGCACGACGGCGACCAGTGCGAGCAGCGCCACCACCATCAGTGTGGCGTTGCCGCTCACGGCTGCGGCGACGGCGAACACGAGCCCGCCCCCGCACACGACTCGGCCCACACGCGACAGTCGCACCGATGATCGTCGTGCCATACGCGGCGCCTCCTTTCGCGTGCAGGGTGGGGCCGAGGCGCGAGAGCGCCCGGGCAGGTGGAACTGTGCGGGAATCGGCCCGACGCGCCCGAAAGCCGCAGCGTGTCCGGTGTGAGATGCTTGCCCGTCTGCCCTGGTGCCGTACGGTCTGAACGGGCTCACACGATTCGGAGGAGGTGACCCGATCATGCGATCCGTCGTCGTCTCCGAGGCAGCCCTCTGGGCCGTGCCCTGGTACGCCTACTGCGTCGAATTCGAGCAGGTGCTCGTCGAGCTGCTCGATGCCGATGTGATCGAGGTGCGGCCTCGACCGGGCCGGCTCGCCGAGGCCGCGCGCAGCCATTACCGGCTGCGCAACGCCGCTGCGCGGGTGCCCATGGCGCGCCCCTACGTGTGGAACCCGGACGAACAGCCCTACGACCTCGCCGTGGTGGTCGTGAGCGACCTGAGCCAGTTGTCGTTGCTGGCAGCACTTCCGGGTTGGCGCAGCATCGCCGACCGGTTCGTCGCCTACGTCTTCGAGGTGTGGCCTGCCTGGGTCCCGGCCGCGCGACGCGCCCTCGCCGGGGTGGTCGACCGGCTCGATCATCTCTTCGTCGGCATCGAGACGGGAGTCGACGACCTGCGTGCCGCGACGAGGCGTCCCGTGACGTTCGTCCCCCCGGCGGTCGACGTCTTGCAGGTGGCGACGCTCACCGACCCGGCGGCCAAGCGCATCGATGCGAGCAACCGTGGCCGCCGCGACCCGGCGCAGCACGCTGCGCTGCAGGAGTGGGCACGTGCGACGGGTGGCTTCTACGAATTCGACACGGGGGCCCTCACGTCGGTGGAGAGTCCATCGCTGCACCGGCGCCACTTCTACGAACAGACGGCGCGCAGTCGCGTGTTCATCGCCAACCGGGCCCGGTTCGACATGCCGGAGCTCCATCGTGGACAGAGCGAGTTCGGCCTGCGCTATTTCGAGGCGCTCGCCTGTGGCACCGTGCTCGCAGGCGAGCACCCGTCCGCAGCGGCGGTCGAGCGGATGCTCGGCGACGACATCCAGCTGCTCGCACTGCCGGTGGGCGCCGACTCGCTGCCCGACCCGGTGCGCGAGGTGCTCGACAGCGGGAGCCTCGCAACCGAGCTGGGCTTGGCGAACCGTCGTGCTGCGCTGGCGCGCCACGACGTGCTGCACCGGTGGGAGCACATGTCGGCGGTCCTCGATCTGCCCGAGGCGGTGGGAGCGCAGGCGCGCCGTCGACGACTGCTCGCCGCTCTCGCCGAGATCACGAGCGCCTGACGGTCACCCGCGACGAGCGGCGATGGCCGACTCGAAGTGACTGCGGTACTGAGCAGCGATGGTCGACCAACCGAATCGGGTGAGCGCCTGGTCGGCTCGAGCGGCGGCACCCTCGTGCCCGCCGGCGAGCGCAGCGCGCAGCGCCTCCTCGGTGAGTTCCCCGTGCTCGGTGTCGACGAGGCGGGCCTGGTCGCCCAGGATCCAACGGGTCGTCGGGGCGTCGTGGGCCACCACCGGCAGGCCGCTCGCGAGGGCCTCGATGTAGACATTGCCGAACGACTCGGCCTTGGTGGTGTGGAGGAAGACGTCGGCGCACCGGTACAACTCGGGCATACGCGACTTGTCGACGGTGAGGCGCAGGAATCGGTCGGGCAGGATGTCGGCGGCCAGCCGGTCGACCTCGGAGCGAAGTGGCCCATCGCCCGCCACCACCATCGCAACGTCGTCGAGGGCGGCCACAGCGCGCATGCCGTCGAGCACCCGCTTGTTCTCCTCGAGCGCACTCACCATCAGCACCACGGGGCGGTCGGTGGCGATGCCGAACTGCGATCGGTCGCCTCGCCCTGGCGCGAAGCGGGATGGATCGACACCGTTCGGCACCAGGGCGCAGTTCCACCGGTCACGGTTGCGCTCGAGGTAGTCGGGATTGGTGCAGATCAACCCGTCGCACGAGAACCACCGGTACTCGGCGCGGTCGGAGAAGGCGGGCCAGTCGCCGTTCTGGGTGACGAACACGTGCGCAGGCCGGGGCCCGCCCCACCGCGGCCGCCGCAGCAGCCAGTTCTCGAACGGGTATCCGCAGGTGACCGTGACGTCGTAGTCGGCGGGGCGATAGCGGAACAGCTCCGACGGCACGGCCGTGAGGCCCTCGTAGGCGGTGGCGTGACGCAGTCCCGGGCCGGTGGGCCACCGCTCGAAGCGTTCGCGGGCGATACGCGAGATGTGGACGAAGCGGTACGGGTCGTCGGCCCGGGGCTGCCCCGAGCCGATGAGGGTGACCTCGTCGCCACTGCGGGCGAGTTCCGCCGCCACCGATTCGAACACGACCTCGGCGCCGCGTTGCACACGGTGGAGACCGGCCAGCATGAACAGCACTCTCATGATCGGGCCTCCGTCGTCGCCGGTGCATCGGCCGCTCCCTGATGCGGTGGGTCGTGCGGCAGGTCGTGGTGCCAGATGTGTGGCTGCGCCAGTTCGCGTGTCGTCACGACCCTCATCATCGCCAGTGTCGCCAGCCAGATGCCGAACACCACCACCTCCGACATCGCGATCATCAACACGGCGATCGTGAAGACCATGGCCCACTGCCCGACCTGCGGATGGACCAGCAGGAGACGGACGCCGTTGACGAGGTTGCCGACTGCGATGGCCATCCAGATGAACAGTCCGACGAGACCCAGGTGGAGCATCAGTTCGATGTAGCCGTTGTGGGCGTGGAACACGATGAAGCCGAGCTGCGACAAGATGCCCTTGGTGGGCTGCGCGCCAGGGTTCGACCACACCCCGCCGAGGCCGTACCCGAACCAGAGTTGTTCGCGGATCGCTCGGAAGCAGCCGCGCCAGATGACCGTTCGACCGGTGAACGTGAGGTCTTTGCCGTAGAGCCCGAGGAGAAAGGGGAACACGAGGGCTCCGAGAGCCAGCAACACGACGCCGGCACAGGCCGAGAGCGCGATGAAGGCAGGTTTCATCCGGCCGCGTTGGCGGGTGAGCCGACGGAACCACCAGAGGAAGACGAGCGACACCGAGAGCGTCGACCACGTCGTGGCCGATTGCGACATCGCGACGAACACCATCGCAGCCCCGACGGCCCCGCGCCGGAGCCATGTTCGTCGCTCGAAGATCAAGATGGTGACGATGGCGAACAGCAGATACGGCGCCATCGTGTTCTTGTGCACGAAACTGCCGCGCCACCCGGGCACCGGGAACCCCGTGATCTCGTCGTAGTTCGCGGTCGACGAGGTGAAGTGGGTCGCGGTCCAGAAGTACTGGAACGCGATCGTGAAGTAGAACTGGATGAGCATGCCGTTCACGATGTGCTCGGTCGGCAACAGGCTGGCCAGGACAACCACGCACACCACCAGCGCCAGGTTTCGTTGGGTCTCGATCGAGAAGCCGAACTCGTTGAAGGTCCAGAATCCCGATAGCAACCACCACCAGACGAATCCCACGATGGGCAGACAGAGCACCAGGCGCCGGTACCGGCCGTGCGGGGCGAGGGCGTAGCAGCCGATGGTGAGCACGATCGCCCCCGCCGAGAGCATCTTGGGTGTGAGGCGCTGGGCGCCGAAGCCCATGAACATGCAGAAGCCGAGCGCGAGTTGACCGGCCAGGATCCACAGTTGCGTCGGGCTCACCCGATCGCTCGACGGGTCGTTCGACCGTTCGAGCGGGCGCGACGGATCGAACGTCGGTCGGGTCGCGATGGTCGTCGGGGTGCTCATGCGCCGACCGCCTCGGCGCGAGCCTGCCGCGCGGTCTCGTCCCGCTCCCACACGGTGCCGTCGGCCCGATCGGCTGCACGTCTGCCGGCAGCGACGAGCGCGACGTACACGGCGATGTCGATCCACCGCCACGGCCGTCGGGCGAGCCGGGCCAGTTGACCGATCGTCGCGCGGGTGGTCGAGGTCTCCCGGTCCGTCGCGGTGGCGGCCAGTTGCCGGTTGCCGCGATAGACGCGAGCCAGCGTTGCGACGAGCGCTCGGGCCGTGCGTGGGACGCTCACCCGTACCGCATCGCAGTCGACGACCACGACCTCGTGGGCCTCGACGACGCGTGCCGCGAACAGGTCGTCGGCCACGACGTCGGGGAACTCGTCGAACCGCTCCCGTGCCGTGCGCGACAGCCCGTACAGGCCTGCCCCGCAGAGGTCGTTCATGATCGTCGGAAGTTCGGTCCGGCAGGCGTACCAGCGCCGCACCGGCCATGTTGCGCCGGCGACGTCGTACTCGATCGGAGGCCGTGCAGCGACAGCCGTGGCGGCCAAGGCCTGGAGCACTGCGGTTGCAGCGGCGCCACTCACCACGACGTCGGCATCGATGTACAGCCTGGGCAGGGGAAGACCGAGCGCCTCCGCCGCGCGGATGGCACCGACCTTGCCCACCGGGCCCAGGTCGAGCACCTCCAGCGGCAGGTCGAGCGACCTGACGACGGCCACGGTGTCGTCGGCGCATCCGTTGCATGCCACGACCACCTGCACCGCGTCGAACGACAGGCCGTCGGCGAGGCTGCGCAACGTCGACTCGATCACCAGTGCCTCGTTGAAGGCCGGAACCACGATGGACCCGAGTTGCCGGCTCATCGCCGCGGCCCCGCTTCGACCATGTCGGCAACGGCCTGTCCGAGCGTGATGCGCGGCGACCATCCGAGCACGTCCTTGGCCCGATGGTTGGTGTACGCGAGTGGCTTCCAACGCGCCTGCTGGCGGGTCCGATCGAGGAACTCGGGCAGATGGGCGCGCCCGGCGCACCACCGTCGGTCGATCCACCCGGTGAGGCGGCCGATCATTGCCACCGCCCACCACGGCACTGCGACGGTGGCCGGAACGTCGGCCCCTGCTCGACGACACATCCGGAGGAACTCGCGGTGGGTCGGCAGCGCATCGTCGACGATGTTCAGCGTCGTACCCCCAGCGCGGGGAGCCACGACCGCAGCGGCGATGGCATCGGCGCAGTTCGCGACCGCAGTCAGGCGCATCGTCGACCGCGGGGCGAACAGCACCCCCAGATGCCCCCCGAGCGTCAGTGCGAGGCCGTGGTCCCAGTGTTTGCCCGGACCGAAGATGGCACCCGGTCTGACGACGACCAGCGTGTCGGCGCGGTCGGCGAACGCGTCGCGCACCAGGTGCTCCTGGACGAGCTTGGTCGTGGTGTAGGCGTCGCGGTGCTCAGGCTGCCGTTCGAGGGGCGAGTTCTCGTCGAGCACCGCACCGGCTCGCACTGCGGCGAAGTCGTACACGGAGAACGAACTGATGTGCACGAACCGCTGCACCGAGGAACGGTCGAGCGCATCCAGGAGATGCTCGGTACCGAGCACGGTGCCCTGGAACTGCGTGCTGAGGTCGCCGCTCGCCGCTGCCGCCAGGTGCACGACGGCGTCGACGCCGCTGATCTCTGCCATCCAGGGACCGCGCTCGCGCAGGTCGCCGCGGACGACGGCGACCGCCGGATCGTCCCACGGCGCACCCTCCAGCCGTGCGGCTGGTCGCACCATGGCGACCACCTCGTGGCCCGCAGTGCAGAGCCGGTCGACCACGGCCGTGCCGAGGAAGCCGCTCGCCCCGGTGACGAGCACCCTCACGATCGGCTCCCCAGTGCAACCAGTCGATCGACCAGGGCGGCCGACGTGCGCATCATCATGGGGGTGATGGGCGCCCCGCGTCCCGCCGCGAACGCCGTGTGGATCTCGTCGATCATCCTGCCGAGCCCGTGGTAGGTGTCGTGGCGCTGCACCTTGTCGCGCAGGTTCGTCACCCCGGTCAGTGCCAGCTTCGTCCCCGACACCAGGTGTTCGACCGCCACCCGCTTGCCGACGTTGGCGCCACCTTCATGGCGGAGATAGGGGTGGTAGAGGTCGGTCTCGACCGAGCCCCGGGTGCCGCGCACGACGATGCGGAATGCATCGGGAGACAGATCGGGAGCAAGGCGCAGCCGCCCGCGGAGGCCGCCGCTGAACACCATCGCGTCGAGGTGGTCGGATCCGACGCGCGGGTTGCCCCCCAGATTGCCCAGTCGACCCGTCACCTCCAGATCGGCGGGGAGGGGCGACTGGTCGTCGAGCCCGGCGAAGAGGAGGAAGAGGTACGACAGGTGGGGCAGGAAGTCGTGGACGGCGCCACCTGGCAGATGCACCCCCGGGCCGACGAGGTTGGGGTCGCCGAACCGTCCGCCGGCGAGATCGAGCGACAGCAGCAGGTCGATCTCTCGCACCTCGCCGAGGCGGCCGGCCGCGATCGCCTCGGCCACGGCGAGCACCGGGTCGTTGTACCGCAGGTTCTGCGACTCGACGAGGTGTCTTCCGTACGTGTCGGCGGCCGCGAGCATGCGCTCCAGTGCGGCGCTGTCGGGTGCGGCGGGCTTCTCGCACACCACATCGACCCCGGCGGCCAGACACTGCAGGCTCAGCACCTCGTGGGTGTGGGGTGGGGTGAGCACGTGCACTGCGTCCGGCTGCGTCGCGTCGAGCATCGTCGTGAGGTCGGTGAACCAGGCCGCAGCGCCGAAGCGCTCGGCAGCGAAGCGGGCGGCGGCGGGGGAGGTGTCGCAGACGCCGACGAGACCGACACCGGCGAGTCGGCCGAGGTGGCCGAGGTGCTCGTAGGCGATCGCTCCGCACCCCACGACGGCGACCCGTCGGACAGGGCCGCGGCTCACAGCGGAGCCTCCGACGCAGTGATCTCCTCGACCGCCTCGAGTGCCTGTTCGTGGAGTTCGACGTCGGGATCGGGCACGCTCGCCATGCGATCGGCCGCCCGCTGCTTGGACACCAGGAACGCCCAGGCGAGTGCGATGGCTGCTGCTTCGCTGATGATCGTGCCCACCACGGCTCCGCGCCATGAGTGCTCGGGGATCAGCAGCAGGTACAGGCTGATGCTGAACAGCGCGTTGAAGACCAAGATGCGCGAGCGCAACGGGTTGTGGCCCAGCGCCAACAGACCGTTCATCGGGAACACCGCCAGCCCACGGAGCACCAGTACGGGAGTGAGGAGGCGGATCACATCGACCGACTCGTCGAAGTCGCTGCCCAGGATGTGTGGGACGACGGGAGCGAGGAAGTACAGCGCGATGGCGGTGGGAACCGCATAGAAGGCCGCAGCGAGCGAGAAGCGGAGCGCCTTGCGTCGCTGGTCGACGGTGTAGCGGGCGCCGGTGAGCACTGCGAAGTGGGCCGAGGTCGTGAAACCGTTCAGGGGCAGCATCGCCAGGGCGACGATGCGCTGCCCTGCGGCGTAGATCCCCACCTCGCGGTGCATCCCGACGGCCTCGAGCACCACCTTGTCGCTGTCGTTGTGGGCGATCGATGCGCTGATCCCCACCGAGTAGGTGAGCGTGCTGCGCAGGTGGCTGCGCTCGATCCGACCGGGAAGCGCCGAGTCGAGGCGGAGCCAACGTGCGCTGAGCAACGCGATGGCCATGCGCAGCGTGAGCACGACGCAGTTGGCGAGGGCGATGTGGCCGAGGGTGACGCTGTCGGCGATGAGCAGTCCGATGATGACGGCGACGCGCAACAGCTGACTGGCGATGCGCAGGGCGACACCGGCCCGGAAGCTGCGGGCCACCTGGGTGACGGTGGTGAAGGTGAGCCAGATCGACTGGACGAACACCTCGGCGATCATGAACAGCACGATCGTGACGGGGTCGATCGATTCGTAGAAGAGCAGACCGAGCACGATGCACACCGGCGTGAGCACCGTGCTCATCAACACTGCAATGCTCATGCACGACCGGGCGACGGTCTCCACCGGTTCTTCGTTGCGCATCGTGTGCTCGAGCACCGTCAGGGGGACACCGCTCTGGGGAAAGGCGGTGAGCGGGCCGATCAGGGCGAAGAGCGCGGCGTATGCCCCGTACTGTTCATTGCCGAGTTCGGGTACCAGCACCAGCAGACCCACCATCGACACGACCAGCACGATGCCCTCGTCGGCGATCGACCAGAGCGTGTTCTGAGCGACTTCCCGGCGGCGTCTCCTATGGGGCACCGGTCGGCTCCTGGAGACGGGCGCGAGCGAGGAGATCGGCCAACCGGGCGACGTTGGTCGGACTCGAGTGGTGTTCCTCCACCTCGAGGCGGGCCGCCTTGGCGAGCCGATCGCCCAGACCTGGGTCGTCGATGAGTTCCGCCAAGGCCTCGGCCAGGGCCGTCGAACTGCCGGCGGGCACGGTGAGCGCAGTGCGCTGGTGCACCGCCAGTTCGGGGATCCCGCTGATGTAGGTGGAGACCACCGGCACGCCGATCGCCATCGCTTCCATGATCGATACCGGCAGACCCTCGGCGAACGAAGGGAGACAGAAGATGTCGGCGGAGCGGAGGTGTTCGATCACCTCGGGCGGCTCGAGTTCACCGACGAGGTGCACCTGCTCGCCGATGCCGAGCCGGTCGGCGTGAGCAGCGACGTGGTCGCGGAACTCACCCGAGCCGATCATCTCGACCTCTGCTCGCAGGCCACGATCGGTCAGGAGACGAAGTGCCTCGAGGAGGACGACGTGCCCCTTCTCGGGCGAGAGCCTGGCGACCGTCACGATACGAACCGGGTCCGAGGGAGGGCGCTGGGCTCGCGGGCTGAAGGCGCGTAGGTCGATTCCGCACCGCACCACGGCGAAGCGATCCCAACACGACGGATCGCTGACGCGCATGAGTTGCGAGCGGGTGAAGTCGCTGACGCAGACGACGAAGGCCGCATGGCGCGCCTTCAGGTCGAGGCGGGCATCGCGCTCGTTGACGAAGTCCTGGAAGCCGTGGATGGTGAAACTCCAGGTCCATCGCTCA
>JBEICS010000004.1:0-21723 GCA_040383925.1 Acidimicrobiaceae bacterium
CACATCGGGGTTGGTGCGCACGGTGGCGAAGCCGTAGCGGGCGAGATGGGCGCCGCTGGTCCACACCTTCTGGCCGTTGATCAGCCAGCCGCCATCGACCCGGGTGGCCTTGGTCTTGATGCCTGCCGCGTCGGAGCCTGAGTCGGGCTCGCTGAACAGCTGGCACCAGATGAGGTCTTGGCGCAGTGCGGGACGCACCCACCGGGCAATCTGGTCGTCGGTGGCATGCTGGATGAGGGTGAGGATGACCCAGCCGGTGATGCCGTACTGCGGACGCTTCAACCCGGCGGCCGAGAACTCCTGCTCGATGACGAGCTGTTCGACGGCGCCGGCGTTGCGACCGAACGGACGGGGCCAGTGCGGCATGGCGTAGCCGGCGTCGATCATCGCGTCGCGCAGTTCGGCGCCCTCGAGGCCCTGCACCTTGGCGCAGAACTCCTGCACCTCGGCGCGGATGACCTCGGCCTCGGGCGGCAGGTCGATGGAGCGCTCGCGGCGCACCTTGGCGCGGGCCAGGTCGGCCACGGCGACGGCCGCTGCCTCGGCGTCGAGGAAGGCGCCGATGGCGGTGGCCCGGCGCAGGTAGAGGTGGCCGTCGTGCTCCCAGGTGAAGCCGATGCCGCCGTGCACCTGGATGTTCAGGTTGGCAGCGAGGTCGGCGGCCTCGACCGCCTGGGTGGCGGCTACTGCAGCAGCGAACGAGAACTGGCTGCCGCCGGCGGACACCGCGCGGCTGGCGTCCCACACCGCCGCGGTGGCGAGCTCGCTGGCCACGGCCATGTTGGCGCAGTGGTGCTTCACGGCCTGGTACATGGCGATGGGGCGGCCGAACTGGGTGCGGGCCTTGGCGTACTCGGCTGCCTGACGGGTGCACTCGCGGGCCACGCCGGTGGCTTCGGCGGCCAGCAGGGTGCGGGCGTAGTCGAGCAGCGCGAACCGGCCGCCGGGCAGCACCTCGACGGCAGCGCCGCTGAGGGTGACGCGGGCCGACCGGCGGGCGGGGTCGAGGTTGGTGGGCACGGTGGCCGACACGCCGGCGGCGGTGCGGTCGACGAGCAGCACGTCGTTGCCCGATGCCAGCACCAGCAGGTCGGCGAGGCCGCCGCCCAGCACGACTGCCGAACCGTCGGCCGTGGACCCGTTGTGGGTGATGGAGGTGTCGAGGGCGATGCCGGCGATGCGCGAGCCATCGGCCAGACCGGGCAGCAGGCGGGCCTGCACCTCGTCGGGCGCCGAGGCGGCGATGGTGGCGCTGGCGATGACGGTGGGCACGAACGGGCCGGGAGCCACGTTGGCGCCGAACTCTTCCACCACCACGACCAGTTCGGGCAGGCCATACCCCGAACCGCCGTACGCCTCGGGGAGGTGGAGGCCGAGCCATCCGAGTTCGGCCATCTCGGCCCAGAAGGCCGGGAGCGTCTCGGTGCCTGCCTCGAGCAGTGATCGGGTGGCGCCCCGGGCGTCGCGGCGTTGCAGCAGGTCGGCAACGGTGTCGGTGAGGGCGAGGTGGTCGTCGGTGATGGCGATCGGCATGGGGCGCACCGTATGCCCCCGTTGCTGGTGACGACGAACGAAGCCGCCGTGACACGCGGCGGGCGGAATCGCTCCCCCAGGGGATCTGTCGGCCCGTTTCGACACTGAGCGCGGTGCGATGGCCGCGCTTCGTCGACCCTGGGTGGTGGCTTTCATCCGGCGGCACCGGGCCGGACAACTGCTGTTCACACTCGCTTCATCCGGCACTTTTACCGTGGCCGTCGATGGAAACGGCCCTCTCCTCACCCGAGTGCGACCCGACCTCGGCATCGTCGCCGGTCGCTGTCGCGGCCTTCTTCGAGACGCTTCGGAGCGAGCACGAACGCTTGCTGGTGGAGGTGCGGCGCGCTGCTTCGCAGCTCGACGACGGTGGCCAGCTCGGTGCGCTCGCAGCGAACCACATCCGGCTGACGCAGCGGTTCTTCGACGCCCAGCGGGGCATCCTCCGCCGTCGAGCCGCCGCCGATGCCGAGGTGGCGCGGATCCGTCACGAGGCCGAGGCGGCCGCTCTGGCCATCATCTCCTCGGCGCAGAGCCGGGCGACGGCGATCGTCGCGTCGGGTGCTGCCGGGGCCGAGGACTGGCTGAGCGTCGAGGTCGACATCGCCGGGCTCGCCCGGTCGATCGAGGACGACGTCAGGCCCGGTGATGTCGTCGGTGTCGACGCGCACCGCCAACTGGGCGTGTTGCTCGACGAGTGGTGGACCACCGAGCAGCGCGAATGCCGCGACCGACTCGATGACGCCACGGCGCGTGCGACGATGATGCAGCATCTCGTCGAACTCGAGGCGCAGGCCATCGGCGGCCGGCTCGATGCCTATCTCGAGTCGGTGAGCGACAACAGCGACGACGTCGTGGGGTCTGCCGACAGCGGCACGGCATCGGCACCCAGCGGACCAGACGTACTGCCGGCCGACCTGCTCGCCATGCTCGCGGCCGCCGACCCAGCGCAGTTGGAGGCGCTGCTCGGCTCGTTGCTGGAACAACTCGCGCCATCGGGAGAACCTGTATCGGTCATGGCGGTGCCCGAGGTGGCACCTGAGGCAGTGCGGCCGAACGACGGCGTGATCATCCGGCTCGACCGAGCGCCAACTGCCACCGATGCCGACGCGCTGCACGACGCCTTTTGGGCCACCGATGCGCAGCGCTCAGCCGCAGTCGACGATCGACCCGGCCAGCCTGAGTCGACGCTGCACTGGGCGGGTTGGCGGGTGCTGGTGCCGATGACGGCAATCTCGGCGGTCATGAGCGTCGTGCTGGCGTGGGTGGGGTGACGGGCCGATGAGCAGTGCTGACGAGACACCGATCGAGGGATACCGGTTCGACGAGGTCGTGGGCTCCGCGGGCCCGGCGCCGGAGTGGTTGCCCGAGCTGGACGGGTCGAGCGACACCGTCTACGACGAGGCCGAACTCGAGCGAGCACGCCTCGACGCAGCGTTGCAGGCAGCGAAGGCCCGCACGGCCGCAGCGCGGCATCGTGCTGCTGACCGCAGCGCCCAGGTGCGCGACGTGCTGCGGCGCGAGGTGCACGCATCACAGGAGCGACTCGCCGAACTCGAACGGCAGCACGAGGCCGACGTGCTTTCCGTGAGGGAAGCAGGCCGAGCCGAGGCGGAACGGATCATCGCCGAAGCGCGCGACGAGGTTGCTCGTCTGCGCAGCGGCGTCGGCAGCGAGGTCGTCGATGTTGGATGAGGATCTGAGCCCGGGAGCGAGCACGGCGCCCACACGGGCCGGTCTCGGACTGCTGAACCTGCAACTGCGCGGGGCGCTGCGCGAAGCCGCCGATGCCGAGGCGGCCGAAGCGGCTATCGACATCGACGCGGCGACGGCGCAGTTGCGTGCTCGCCTCGATCCGCTGTTCGAGCAGCGCCGCACCGAGTTGGGTGAACGGTTGCGCGCCGAGCAGGACAAAGCAGACACGATGGTGGCAGCAGCCGTTCGCGCTGCTGAGGTGATGCGTGCGCAGGCCCTCTCGCGTGTCGCCACAGTGGTCGCGCCTGTGCCCGAGGTGGTCGTCGAGCCCGAACCCGTCGCGTTCGAGGTGGTCGTCGAGCCGGAAGCTGTCGTCGAGCCTGTCGCGCAGGAGATGGTCGTCGAGTCGGCCGAGCCCGAGCCGGTGGTGGAATCGGCCGGCCCCGCCAACGATGCACCCCATGCCGCCACGATCGTGATCGATGCCGAGGCGTTCGCCCGGGTGTTCGCCAGCGTGATGATGGGCATGCTCGACGAGCGGGCAGCAGCGCTCGGCACCGCTCCGCAGTGGGCCATGCAGCAGGCACCTTCCCCACAGCCGCTTCCGGCGCCGCCCGTGAAGCAGTCGTTCTGGAAGCACGCCTGGCACGCCGATGTGGTCCTGCTCGGGTTGAGCACGGTCATCGTCCTCGTCGTCCTCGCTGCCTGGCTGGCCTGATCGATGACCTCGATCGACACCTTCGTTCCCGAGACACGGGCGGTCGACGCGGAGTTGGCGCCGCGCGAACTCGAGGCCCGCCGCGGTCGTGGCGACCGCATCTTCGCCGGCGGTGTCTCGTTCAGCGGCGTGATCGTGCTCGCGATCATGGGAGCGGTCGGACTGTTCCTGGCCATCGAGGCGGCGCAGGCGTTGGGCGCTCAGGGGTTCGGCTTCCTCACCACGTCGGAGTGGGAGGTCGACCGCGGCAAGTTCGGCATCGCGGCAGTGCTGTTGGGCACCGTGCTCATCGCACTCGTCGCGGTCGCCATCGCGCTGCCCATCTCGATGGGCACGGCGCTGTTCATCACCGAGGTGGCGCCCTCGTGGCTGCGGTCGTGGCTGATCGCGCTGGTCGACCTGATGGCCGCAGTACCCAGCGTGGTGTACGGCTTGTGGGGCCTGTTCTTGTTGCAGGGCCAACTCATCGGCCTGTCGCGCTGGGTGAACACCTGGTTCGGATGGATCCCGCTGTTCGACGTGGCCGGAGCCGATCCGAGCAGTCCGCTGTCGAGCGCCAGTGTGTTCACGGCATCGACGTTCATCGCCGGTGTGGTGGTGGCGATGATGGTGATGCCCATCCAATGCGTCGTGATGCGGGAAGTGTTCTCGCAGGTGCCGGTGGGCGAGCGCGAGGGGGCCTTCGCGCTGGGGGCCACCCGCTGGGGCATGATCGGCGCCGTCACGCTGCCCTTCGGTCGTGGCGGCATCATCGGCGGCACGATGCTCGGCCTCGGCCGGGCACTGGGCGAGACCATCGCCGTCGTGCTCATCATCTCACCCCGCTTCACGGTGAACTTCCACATCCTCGAGGCAGGCAGCAACTCGGTGTCGAGCCTCATCGCCCTGCGCTACAACGAGGCCTCGGGCTTCGGCCTGTCGGCGCTGTTCGCCGCCGGCCTCGTGCTGTTCATGCTGACGCTCGTGGTGAACTTCACCGCCTCGTGGTTCGTCGCCCGGTCACGTTCGGGAGCGAGCAGCGAAGCATGAGCGCGACGATGCGGAACGACGAGCGCGCGGCTGGCGTCGCCCTGCCACCGGTCGAGCGCGGCGTTGCACCGGTGGCGGCGTCGACCTCCGGTGCTGACTCCTCGCAGGGCGGCACCGTGATGCCGGCACCTCCCGACCCGTACGATCCGCCGCCCCAGGCGCGCCAGGTGGGCGGTTGGTCGCGGTACGACCTGATGGTCGTCGTTGGCGCCGGAGTGAGCAGCGTGGCGATGACGATGCTGCTGTTCGGGCGGCTCACCCCGCTGTCGGGCCGGCTCGGGTTCGTGGTGGTGGCGTTCGTGCTGTTCATCGGCACCTACGCCGCGCTCACCGCGCTCACCGAACGGATGCCTGCGGTGATCGACCGGGTGATGACGGTGCTGATGACCGCCGCAGCGGTGGTGGCCGGTGTGGCTCTGTTCTCGGTGATCGCCAAGACCCTCTACGAGGGTCGCTCGGCGCTCGCCAAGCCGAACTTCTACACCGAGGACATGAGCCTCGCCGGGCCGCTCGACCCGCTCGACGTGGGTGGCATCTCGCACGCCATCGTGGGCACGCTCATCATGATGACCATCTCGCTGATCATCACCGTGCCGCTGAGCATGGCGTGCGCCGTGTTCCTCAACGAGACCAACGGTCGGGCCACCAGTCTGGTGCGCACGGTCGTGACGGCGATGACCGCGCTGCCGTCGATCCTGGCCGGCCTGTTCGTGTTCGCCACCTGGATCCTCATCCTCGGCTTCCCCCGCTCGGGCCTCGCGGCGTCGATCGCCACCAGCATCATGATGCTGCCCATCATCATCCGGGCCGCCGACGTGGTGCTGCGCCTCGTGCCGGGCAACCTGCGCGAGGCGGCTGCGGCCCTCGGCGCGCCGCAGTGGCGCACCGTGTGGCACGTGGTGCTGCCCACCGCCCGATCGGGCCTCACCACCGCCGTCATCCTCGGAGTCGCCCGCGGCATCGGCGAGACGGCGCCCGTGCTGCTGACCGCAGGGTTCACCTCCACGATGAACCTCAACCCGCAGGCAAACCCGATGGTGTCGCTCCCACTCGCCGCGTTCCAGTTCGTCCGCTCGCCGCAGCCCACCCTGGTGGCACGCGGGTTTGCCACGGCTGCAGTGCTGATGATCCTGGTGCTCATCTTGTTCACCGTCGCCCGCATTCTCGGTGGCCGGCCGGTGGGCCGTCTGTCGAAGCGGCAGACGCGTCGCGCCGCCCAGCGGTCGGCGAACGATCTCGCCCGCATCGAGGCCCGTCACGAAAGGTCGGTCGGATGAAGCGCTCCATGAACCCCCTGCGCCGCATGGCGGTCATGACCATCGCCGTGCTCGCAGCTTCGAGTGCGGCACTGGTGGGGGGCACCCCGTCGCCCACGGCTGCCGAGGGCTATCAGCGCATCTCGGGCGAAGGCTCGTCATGGGCAGCCAACGCCATCGACGCGATGCGCGTGAACGTGCGTCAGTTCGGCATCACGGTCGACTACAACCCCAGCGGCTCCACCTCCGGACGAAAGAACTTCCTGAACGGCACCGTCGACTTCGCCGCGTCGGACATCCCGTTCCAGTTCGCCCCCGAGGACGGCTCGGCCCCCGAGAACCCGGCACCCGGCAGCTACGCCTACATGCCGGTCACCGCGGGTGGCACGGCCTTCATGTACAACCTCGTCATCAACGGCAAGCGGGTGACCAACCTGCGTCTGTCGGGCGAGAACGTCGCCAAGATCTTCACCGGCGCCATCACCACGTGGAACGACCCGGCCCTCCAGGCCGACAACCCGGGCCTCACCCTGCCCGCCCGACCCGTCGTGCCGGTGGTGCGGTCGGATGGTTCCGGCTCGACGGCGCAACTGACCGCATGGATGATCGATCGGCACGGCGCCATCTGGAACGACTACTGCAAGCGTTCCGGCCGAGCACCGGCCTGTGGCTCGACGTCGTTCTATCCCACCATCGGCGGGATGATCGCCCAGTCGGGCGACATCGGCATCGCCGGGTACGTGAGCCAGGGCTTCGCCGAGGGCGCCATCGGCTACGTGAACTACTCGTACGCACTCGGTGCGCAGTTCCCGGTGGCGAAGGTGCTGAACGCCGCGGGCTACTACACCGAGCCCACGCCGCAGAACGTTGCGGTGGCGCTGCTGCAGGCGCGCATCAACACCGACGAGAGCAACCCGGCGATGTACCTCACCCAGCAACTCGAGGGGGTGTACCGCGACACCGACCCGCGCAGCTATCAGCTCTCGTCGTACTCGTACCTCATCCTGCCCACCGTCGTGGCCGGACAGTTCAACGAGGAGAAGGGACGCACGCTCAGTGCGTTCGCCTACTACGCGATGTGTCAGGCCCAGCAGCAGTCGGCATCGCTGGGCTACTCGCCGATGCCGATCAACCTCGTGCAGGCGAGCTTCGACCAGATCGCCAAGATCCCCGGCGCCGTCGTGCAAGACATCAACATCGCGAACTGCAAGAACCCCACGTTCGCTGCTGACGGATCGAACCTCCTCGCCGACACGGCACCCCAGCCCCAGGCCTGCGACAAGCAGGGCGCATCACAGTGCCCGAACGGCACCGGTGGTCTGGCGAACGTGCCCACCGCTGTGTCGACGCCGGCGACGGGTGGGACGACGCCGGCGACGGGTGGCACGACTCCGGCGACGGGTGGCACCACCCCGGCGGGTGGCACGACACCTGCTGCCGGCGGTACCGCCACCGGAGGCACGACGCCGGCGGGTGGTACGACCTCGGCGGGTGGGACGACGCCGGCCGGTGGCACGGTGACCGGAGGAGCGATCGATCCGGCGACCGGCCTGCCCGTCGAGGGCGCCGTGGACGTGGTCGAGGGTGGCACTTCCGTCGAGACAGCGATCGACCCGACAGGTGCCGGACAGGTGCCTGCAGGCTGCGACCCCGACACCGGTGTGTGCGGTGGCGGCGGAGGCGTGCCCGCGAATCAGGCTGCAGCCCTGGCGGTGGGCGGCGTGGTGTCAACCGTGCTCAGCCAGTCGGCAGGTGGTGGCACCTCGCTCGCGCTCGTGTTCGTGGTGGGCCTGCTGTTGGTGGCCCTGGTGCTGGTGCCTGCGCTGGCGTGGCGCAAGTTCGCGCCCACGAGGACTGCGTGATGGTGCACCGTCGCCGTCACGCCTGGGTGGTCGCGCCTCTGGCGGCACTCGTGGTCGTGGCCTTCGCGTCAGGTCCGGCGGAGGGTTCCTCCGATGTCGTCCCGGGGAGCCAGGGCACCGACACGGCCCTACCTGCCACGGCATCGCAGGTGACCGTGCGCGGTCGCGGCGCGTTCGCCGACCTCGCCATCACCGTGAACCAGACGGCGAACCTCACGAACCAAGCCGTGTCGATCACCTGGACCGGCGCCACCCCGACCCGTCAAGGTCCCGGCCGCTTCGGCGCCCACTTCCTGCAGGTCATGCAGTGCTGGGGCGACGACGACGGCTCGGTGGCAGCGAACCCCGGGCCGCCGCCCGAGCAGTGCGTGCAGGGCGCGTCGGCGGGTACGTACGGCGGCCTGCCCGATGCGCCATTGCCTGGCGGCTTCTCGTCGAGCCGCATCATCTCGCGTTCCGGCTGGGGCAATTTCGATAGTGCGGTGGGTGTGCTCGACCCGCGCACCACGAACGTGTGGCGACCCTTCCGGGCAGTGGGCGGCGTCGTGGTGAACGTGCAGACCGACCCCACCTTCAACCCGTCGGTGCGCGGCGGCAACTTCTGGCTGAACCCCTACTTCAACATCATCACCACCAATGAGATCGCCGCCGCCGCGAC
Source organism: Acidimicrobiaceae bacterium (assembly GCA_040383925.1). Classification (GTDB taxonomy): domain Bacteria; phylum Actinomycetota; class Acidimicrobiia; order Acidimicrobiales; family Ilumatobacteraceae; genus VFMC01. Next base: position 8,752 of record JBEICS010000004.1, read on the forward strand.
AGGGCCCGAAGGGCGCGGCGCCGAGTTGTTCGAGGTGCAGACCGGTCTGCAATCCTCCGGCCTCGGATGCGGTCAGGCGGTGCAGCCCACCGGCGGGGGAGCCAAGAAGGTGCCCCAGTGCTGGATCGTCATCGTGCCCCGTGGCGAGCCGTCGGCCGAGAACGTCGGCACGCCGTTCGCCGAAGCAGCCGACCAGAACGGCGTGGTCACCTCGCCGCTGTCGCCCGCCGTGTGGCAGAACCGGATCGCCATCCCGATCGGGTTCACGCCGGTCGACTCGCCGTGCCAGTTCGGTGCCGACGAGCGCCGTGTCGCCGGGTCGGAACTGGTGCTCGCGGCGTTCTCGCGCTGGCAGCCGGCGCTGTGCGCGGGCACGTCGCTGCCGCCGTACTCATACGCTCCGGTCAGCGACTCGGCGGCGCGCCAGCAGTTGGCCCAGTCGGTGGCCGGCGGTCCGGGCCTGGTGGTGGTCTCGCGACCGTTGTCGTCGACTGCGCAGAACCCGAGCAGTCCCGCCGTCTACGCGCCGCTCAGCGTGTCGGGTGTGGTGATCGGGTTCAACATCGAGCGGAACCCACGATTCGACGCACCTGCAGCGGCACAGTCGCTGTCGGGCGTGCGTGTGGCACAGATGAACCTCACCCCGCGGCTCGTCGCGAAGCTGCTCACCCAGTCGTACACGAGCCAGCTCACCATCGCCGGTTCGAACCCTGGGTACACCTGGTCGACCGCGAACCCGAACCACCTCGGCCTCGATCCCGACTTCCTCCGGTTCAACCCCGAGTTCACCCAGCTGCAGTTCCAGGACAGCCGCACCTTTGGCGGCCTACAACTCCCCTCGGGCACCTCCGACGCTGCCCAACAGGTGTGGGAGTGGGTGCTGGCCGACCCCGAGGCAAGCGCCTGGTTGGCGGGCACCCCGGACGAATGGGGCATGAAGGTGAACCCGGCGTACAGCACGTCGGCGGCGACGAACCCCACCGGTGTCGCGTTCGGCCAACCGGTGCCGGCATCGTTCCCGAAGGCCGACTCGTACTGCTACCAGGCGCCCGCCCGCGGGCAGTCGCCACCCATCGTGCCACCACCGTTGTGCGGCACCGACTGGATGCCGTACAGCCGCGGCTTCGCCGACAGCGCCCGCATCACGCGTATCGCCTACGACGCAGCGCGCATCGCCGACAACCCGTTCGCGTCGTCGGCCAGCGAGGTATGGAGGCGAGACGTCCCGCAGTACCTCGGCCGTCGAGGCATCCTCGCAATCACCGACACCCCGTCGGCAGCACAGTTCGGTGTGCAGATGGCCCGCCTCAGCCGAGCGGGCGACAGCGGGGCGACCCGCACGTTCGTCGCTCCCGATGCCGCAGGGCTTGCCGCCGGCGCAGCAGCGATGACCGCGGGGAGCGATGCCGCGGTGCTCGAGCCGGTACCCACGGCCGCAGCGGGGGCGTATCCGCTGACGACGCTGACCTACGCGGCCATCAAACCCTTGTCGCTCGACGAGGCGGCCCGGTCGCAGTACGCCTCGTTGCTCGACTACGTGGCCGGTCCCGGTCAGGTGTCGGGCCCCGACCTCGGGCAGCTGCCGAACGGCTACCTGCCGCTGCCCGAATCGTTGCGTGCGGTCACCGTGGCTGCTGCCGCATCGGTGCGCACGATGACCCCGCCGCCGTCGTCGACCACCGTACCTGCCACGACGCCGAGCACGGTGCCGCCGGTGGCGACCACCCCGCAGTTCGGCACGACATATCGGCCCGTCACCTCGTCGCGACCCTCGACGGTCACGACGACCGCCACCACGCTGCCTGTCGTCGAGTCGACCACCACCACCGTCGAGGTGGCCGAGTCGGGACCCACCAGCACCGAGCCGGCACCCACTACCACGGTGGCCGATACGGCTCAGGCCGGTCCCGTGCCCGAGGTACAGCGCCCGGTGACGCCAACGGTCGAGCCGTCGAAGGCTCGGTACGTGATGGCCGGCATGGGTGCGCTGTCGATCCTGTCTGCGTGGGGTGTGCTCGAGATCACCAAGCGTGCCCGACGGTCGTCCGACCTCGGGTCGGGCCTGCCGTCGATCGGAGGCCCAGGTGGCTCGTGACCGGATCATGGCCGCCATCGGGTTCCTGGTCGCGACCACGGTCGTCGTCGCCGGCCCGACGGCGGTCCAGGCCGACGAGGGTGGCGACGTCGGTGACGTGCTGGTGGTCGATCGCGCCGGACAACCGCTGCGCAACGGCGGGAGCACCACCGAGTTCAGCTTGCAACTGCCCACCGATGCCGCCTGCCCCGGCGACAGCATGATCGACCAGTGGCGGGTGCAGAGCTTCATCGTCCCGATGGCGGTCGACCCCGTCGACATCCGCTACGGCGTCATCGGCCCCGAGGGCGACGCGCAGTACGCGCTGTTCGCCGTCGATACCCGCCCGCTGGCCCAGCAACTCACCCTGCCGAATCAGGTGGGCGGCAAGCCCGCCGGCATCGGCGGCGTGCCGCTGCTCAGCTTTGCGGTCATGTCGCCGGGCATGTTGCCCCCCGGTGCGTACCGCATCGGGATCGCGTGCACCCTGTTCGGCGACACCGCCCACTACTGGGACGCCGACATCGTGCTCGAGGCCGACCCGAACGATCGGCCCGCGCAGTTCGTCTGGCGACTGCCCGATGCGCCCCGCTACACGCCCCCGGCCGATCGTCAGGTCTGGCGTCTGGTCGCGTTCGGCGCCGCAGCCCTGGTGCTGATCGCCCTCGTCTGGATCCAGTTCATCCGTCCTCGTCTCTCTCGTCACACCCCCAAGGAGTCATCATGAACGCTCTCACCCCCGCTGCACGTCGCGTGTGGCGCGACGTCGCCCGCGCCGGTGCGGTGCTGTCGGCGGTGATGCTCGGCGTCGGTCTGGTCGGTTCGCTCACGGCCTCGGCACTACCGCCCGGCTCGGCGGCGACGGGCGGGCAGACCCTGTCGGTCACCTCGGGCAACGCCACCACGGCCTGGAAACTGCAGCTCACCAGCCCCAACAACGTCTGCCCGGGCGACGGTCTCGCCGGCTACAAGTGGAGCACGTACATGGTGCCGGCGGCGGTCGATGCGGGCACGCTCACCTACAACTCGCTCGGTCCGATCGCTCCCTCGGGAGTGACCTTCACCCAGCCGCTGTTCTCGTCGACGGGTTCGCCCATCGTGGCCAAGAGCCCCGGCCTGGGCGACGGCCTCATCACGGGTACACCCGCCAACTACAGCTTCTCGGCCATCGCCACCCTGCCGGTGCCGAACGGTACCTACAAGATCGGTTACGCCTGCACCAAGGACGGTCAGACCGAGCGCTACTGGGAGACCTCGATCACCGTCTCGAACGCGACGGCGAGTGGCTTCGACTTCGGTGCGGCTGCATCTCCCACGACCACGACGACGGCGGCACCCACCACCACCGCTGGCGGAGCAACCACCACCACGGTGGCGGGGGCGACCACGACCACTGTGTCGGGTGCCACCACCACGACAGCGGCCGGGGCGACGACCACCACTGTGAGGGCCACCACCACGACCACCGCCGGTTCCGGTACGTCGACCACGACGACGTTGGCGGGCTCGCTGTCGCCCACCACCACGATCAAGGCGGTGACCCTGCCGGGTACGTTCCCGGTGACCGGTTCGTCGTCGTCGTGGCCGCTCGCTGTGTGGGCGCTGCTGCTGCTCGCCTTCGGTCGCATCGCGATCCTGCTCGCCCGACCCCTGCGGGTACTGCCGCCGAAGCGCCGATGACCGCCGCGGTGTCACGTCGGAGCAGCCTTCCTGGCAGGTCGTGGCGCGAACGGCGCGCACTCCGCAAGGAGAACAGACCGACTCGTCGCCCTGCGGCTGATGCACCGCCCCTCGGGCCGCGGCTGTATCTGTTGCGGGCGGTGCTCGTGGTGGTGTTCATCGTCTCGCTGTCGATGGTGCTGCACGCTGTGCTCGTCAGTTCGCTCCAGCACTCCGCCTCGCAGGGACGGGCCTTTGATCGCTTCCGCGAGCAATTGGCTCTCGGCACCGCACCCGTCGGTCCCACCGATGCCGATGGCCGCGAGTTGGCCGTGGGCACGCCGGTGGCGCATCTGCAGATCCCGTCGATCAGCTTGAACCAGGTCGTGGTGGAGGGCACCTCGTCGGGCGCGCTGTTCGACGGGGTCGGGCACCGCCGCGACACGCCGCTACCCGGACAGGTCGGCACCACCGTGCTGTTCGGCAAGCGCGCGCTGTACGGCGGGCCGTTCGGCGACCTGGCCGACCTGCGCGTCGGCGACCTGGTGCGCGTCACGACCGGGCAGGGCACCTTCGACTACACCGTCATCGGCATGCGCGCCGACGGCGACCCGCTGCCGTCACCCGCTGCCGCCGGTGCAGCGCGGATGCTGCTCGTCACCACGGCAGGCTCCGCGTACATGCCCTCGGGCATGCTGCGCGTCGACGCCGAGCTGGCAACCGGCGCAGTCGGTGGTCCCGCCCGGCTCGTCAGCGCCGCCGGCCTGCCGGCGTCGGAGCGCGCGATGGCGGGCGACTCATCGACCCTCTGGGCGCTCGCCCTGTGGTTGCAGGCCCTGATCGCCATCGCCGTCGGCGCGGTGTGGGCATGGCATCGCTGGGGCCGGGCTCAGGCCTGGGTGGTGTTCCTGCCCGTGCTGCTGCTCGTCGGTCTCGCGGTGAGCGACGAAGTGATGCGCCTGCTGCCGAACCTGTGGTGAAACCGTCCGTGTACCGAACCAGGAGTTGCCCGACATGACCCCCGACCCCATCGACGCCCGCATCGATCGGTCCGTTCCTGTGCCAGCGGACCGCGACGGCGAACTCGGCTCGTTCCAGCAGGGTGCCGTGGTGCAGTTGCTGAGCGCCGACCCCGTAGCGGTGGATGCGGTCGTGCTCGAGCTGCACCCCGCGCTCGTGACGGTGAGCACCACCCACATCGCGGCCACCGACGGCGATGTCGCCTGGTCGTGGTCGGTCGCGGAGATCGAACGCGTGGTCCACGGCGCGACGGAACCGTGGAGCGTCATCGTCGTGCCCGACATCGCCGACTTCGGCGTGTCGGTGCCCACCGAGTGCGTCGCCGAGTTCCGCCGTGCGATCGGGTCGATCGTCGGCATCGATGTGGTGCACCAGGAGGGTCGGCATCCAGCCCTGCCGGAGCCCATCGTGGTAGCGGCCCTCGATACCCCAGCCTTCCCCATCACCGAACCGGTGCCGGTGATCGAACCTCAGTTGCCGCCCCCGCCCCCGCCTTCGACCCAGGTGCACGTCCAGGCTCCGACTCCGGTCGGCCTGGCGCTCGGCGGGCCCACCTCGCTGGCCGGTCTCGATGCGCGCGACATCTCCGCCTGGTTCGGTCCGCGTCAGGTGCTCGACCGTGTGTCGTTGCAGATGCCTGCCGGTGAGGTGACGGCGCTGATCGGCCCCTCGGGCTGCGGCAAGTCGACGTTCCTGCGCATCCTCAACCGGATGCACGAGATGATCCCGTCGGCCTCGATGGCCGGTGAGGTGCTGCTCGACGGCCACGACGTGTACGACCGCAACCGCAAGCTCACCGACGCGCGTCGCGAGATCGGCATGGTGTTCCAGAAGCCGAACCCCTTCCCGGCGATGTCGATCTACGACAACGTCATCGCCAGCCTGCGCCTCACCGGGGTGAAGGCGAGTGCCTCGGTGAAGGACGATCTCGTCGAGTCGTGCCTCACCCGCGCCGGGCTCTGGAACGAGGTGCGCGACCGCCTCCGCCAACCCGGTGGCGGGTTGTCGGGTGGCCAGCAGCAGCGTCTGTGCATCGCCCGCGCGCTGGCCATCCGGCCGCGTGTGCTGCTGATGGACGAACCGTGCTCTGCGCTCGACCCCACCTCGACGCGACGCATCGAGGAGACCATCATGCAACTTGTTGCAGAGGTGACGATCGTGATCGTCACCCACAACATGCAGCAGGCCGCGCGCGTGTCGAATCGGTGCGCGTTCTTCCTGGCAGAGCAGGGTACGCCCGGGTTGATCGTCGAGCACGGCCCCACCGCTGCGATGTTCGGTTCGCCGCAGGATCCGCGCACGTTCGATTACGTGAATGGTCGATTTGGCTGAGCGTCAGACGACGTCTGGGTGAACACTCGGCGACCACCCTCGGTGTTCATGTTGGCTCAATCTTGACGACAAGTTGCCCTGTCATGGTGGCACCCGACGGAGCACAGGGCTTCGCCACACCGAAGGGAACAGTCACACCGCCATGTTGACCTCGAAGACCAAGAAGGCGTTGGCCCTTGGCCTCGCCGCCACTGCACTCGGAGCCGGTCTGTTGACCGGTTCCGCCAGTGCTGACCCCGCGCAGCTGAACGCGCTCGTGGGCGTCGGCTCCGACACCACCCAGGACGTGATGAACGCCCTCTCCGGCCGTTCGAACGGCATCTTGTTCACCCCGCTGATGAGCAGCGCTGCCACCGGCGGCCGGCAGATCATCTCGTTCGACGCCACGGCTGCGACCGCCGGCGCGGGCGACAACTGCATCACCACCAAGACCGGTGCTCCCAGCTTCACCCGTCCCAATGGCTCGACCGGTGGCCGCCGTGCGCTCAGCCGAGCGATCGACGGCACGAAGTACGGCAGCGCCGAGTGCGGTGGCGTGAAGGACGTCGCCGGCCTCGTCGACTTCGCCCGCTCGTCGTCGGGCCCGTCGTCGGGCGACACGGGCACCGACCTCACCTACATCCCGTTCGGTCGCGATGGCATGAGCTTCGCCTACTACCGCAAGAACGGCGCCCCGGTCACCTCGCTCACCCGTGCGCAGCTCACCTCGCTGTTCACCACCGGCCCGCAGACCATCGACGGCGTGCGCATCGTGCCGTGCGGCATCCAGACCAACTCGGGCACCTACTCGTTCTGGAACACCGTCACCACGGCGACGACCATCCAGGAGAACACGGCCACGACGCTGTGCAACAACCTGCTCGGGAGCGGTGTGCGTGCCCAGGAGAGCGACGGTCCGGCCCTCGCCGCCCGCGGTGAGGCGCTCGCCCTCGTCGCCGGTGAGGAGAACAGCCAGGTCGTCATCGGCTTCTCGGCCGGCCAGTTCATCGCCCGCAGCAACGGCAAGGCCAGCCCGGCGCCCGGCGCCGGTGTGGGCATCGGCTCGATCAGCAACAACGGTTCGGGTGCCAACCTCGGCAGCCCCATCACCGGCACCGCTCCGAACCTCGCACCCAGCAGCACGTTCTTCAACGACACCGTCTTCGGGCGTCGTGTCTACAACGTGTTCCCCACTGCGGTGATCAACGGACCGGGCAACGCCGACCTGAAGAACCTGTTCGTCGACACCGACGCCACCGCCGGCAACAACGCAGTCATCTGCAACGCGCCGTACACCACCACCGTCCAGGAGTTGGGCTTCCTGTCCTCGTCGGACTGCGGCTCGACCACCCTCAAGGGCAGCCTCATCTCGGGTCAGCTCTGACCCGTGGCTCGCCACTCGACGATCAACACACCTCTCGTACAAAGGACGAACCACATCATGCGTAGAACCAACCGCCTGACCAAGATGGCCGCCGTGGCCGCAGCACTCGCTGCAGCCGCATCGGTCGCCCTGGTCACCACCTCTGCCTCGGCACTGCCGGGTGGCACCGCTCCGACGGGCGGCCAGAACCTGGCCCCCTCGTCGGGCAATGCCAGCTCCAACTATCAGCTCACCCTCACCGCCGGCAGCAACACCTGCCCGGGCGACGGCATCGCCGGCTACAAGTGGACCACCTACATGGTGCCCGCCTCGGTCGACGCGGCGACCCTCACCTACAACTCGGGCGGCCCGATCGCCCCGAGCGGTGTCACCTTCGCCCAGCCGCTGTTCTCGTCGGCCGGTTCGCCGCAGGTGTCGAAGAGCCCGGGCCTCGGCGACGGTCTCATCAGCGGTATCCCGGCCAACTACAGCTTCTCCGCCATTGCATCGCTGCCGGTGCCCAACGGTGAGTACAAGATCGGCTACGCCTGCACCAAGGACGGCCAGACCGAGCGGTACTGGCAGACCTCGATCACCGTGTCGAACTCGACCGGCTCGGGCTTCGACTGGGTGAAGGGCGTCAAGCCCGTCGCTCCCGTCCTCGCCAGCCCGCTGACGGTCGACAACGCCACGGTCAACGGCACCTTCACCCACGCGGCCTCGGACCCGTCGACCACCGGTTACACCGTCACCGCAGTGCCCGCCGCCGGCACGACCGTCACCAAGGCGCTGGCCGCCGGCTCGACGTCGTTCTCGCTCACGGCTGGCGATGGCGTCGTGAACGGCACCACCTACGCCGTCACGGTGAAGGCCACCAACAGCATCGGCGACAGCCCTGCCTCGAACAGCGTGACCAGCCCCACGGTGGCCCCGCCGGCCCGTCCGGCAGTGACCAACCTGGTCGCCACGCCCGGTATCGAGCAGGTGGGCATCACCTGGACCGCCCCCACCGGCCCCGCGCCGACGGGCTACTCCATCGCCGTCACGGCAGGTGGCACGCCCATCGCCGGCTCGCCGTTCACGGCCGCCGCTGGGGCGACGAGCTTCACCCGCGCCGGTCTCACCGCTGGCACCGCCTATGTGTTCACCGTGACGCCCACCCACGATGCACCGTTCGTGGCCGGCTCGGCCTCGACGGCTCCTTCGGTGCCGTTCCCGAACAACATCCTGGTGCAGGACATCACCGTCACCCGCCCCGTGGGTGCACTGGTGCTGACCCAGCGCTGCGGTGTGTACGGCCCGCTGGCCGACGCCTCGGACGCCTTCTTCGGCTCGCTGCCGGCGCTGGCCGCCAGCCCCGCAGCGGCTGCCAACGGAGCCGGTGGCACCTACGGCACCAACCCCGGCGGCACGGCCCCCACCTACAGCGGCTCGGCCGACCCCAACTTCAGCGAGTACCCGTACCCGGTCGACGCCAACGGCGTGCCGAACCCGAACTATCCCACCAACTGCGGTGTGAACCTCGGCATCGGCTCGCTGATCACGTCGGGCGACCGTGCGGGTCAGTACTTCACCGCAACGGGCCGGATCAACCAGATCACCGTCGTCGACACCCGCGACACCGATCCGGGCTGGACCCTCAACGGCACGATGAGCAACTTCGTGAACGGCTCCGACTCGTTCAGCGGCAACTACCTCGGCTGGAACCCTCAGGTCACCGACGACAGTGACGCCACGCTCGCTGGCTACAACCAGACCGTCACCGCCGGTGGCGCCCTGGCTCCGGCCCTGAGCACCGGCCTGGCCACGGCCAAGCCGTTGGCCTCGGCGCCGGCCGCCAGCGGCCTCGGCATCGCCACGCTCGACGCCCGCCTGAAGCTGTTCATCCCGGTCACCGCCAAGAACGGCACCTTCACCGGGACGCTGACGTTCACCACGATCTGATCGGGACGACCTCCCGATCGGGGTAACAACCACAACCACCGAACCGATGGTGCGGGGCGACGCCACTCGCCCCGCACCATCGGCCAGGTCGCTCACGAGGACCACTCCTGATGACTTCGATCCGCCCCAGCATTCGTCTGGCCGCCGCCTTCGCGGTGGCCTTCCTCGCGTCCGGGGCCGCAGCAGCCTCGGCCGGCCCGATGTCGGCCACGGTACCGCCCCCCGTTCCCACTCCCGAGTCGACGGTGGAGGAGGGTGGGCTGCCCGAGGTGGTGGAGAGCTGGTCGCTGGCGCCCGCCGGTTCGATCGACGGCGATCAGGCCGGTAACCGGCCCGACCTGTCGTACCTGGCCGCACCCGGCACCGTCATCGACGACGCCGTCATCGTCTACAACTTCGGCAACGTGCCGATGAACTTCCGGATCTACGCCACCGATGCGTTCAACAACGACGAGGGGCAGTTCGACCTGCTGCCCGGCGACCAACCGCCCGTCGATGCCGGCTCGTGGGTCACCGTGGCGCAGGAGAACATCAGCCTGCTGCCCGGCAAGCAGGCCACCATCCCCATCACCGTCCGGGTGCCCCTCGACGCCGCCCCCGGCGACCACGCCGGTGCCGTCGTGGCGTCGAGCGTGTCGGTGAGCGACAACGGCGACGGCCAGGTGGTGAACGTCGACCGGCGAACCGGCACCCGCCTCTACATCCAGGTGAGCGGTGAGCTGACACCCGAACTCGCACTCGCCGGTGTGCAGAGCGACTACCGCCAGGCGCTGAATCCTTTCGGTGGCAGCGCCGAGGTGACCTTCCGCGTGGAGAACCGGGGCAACATGCGCCTCGGGGGAACTCCCACCATCTCCATCGCCGGACCGTTCGGTCTGGGCGAGCGCACGCTGGTGCTCGATGAACTCGTCGAGTTGTTGCCGGGCGAGGACGTCACCGTCACGGCGACGGTCGACGACGTGCCCGCACTGCTCCTCGAGTCGGTGAAGGTGTCCATCGAGCCGCCTGCTGCGGCGCAGGCGGCAGGTGCAGCCACGGTGGTGGGCACCGACCGCATGTTCGCGCCGCCGGTGGCACTGCTGCTGTTCCTGCTCGCCGGACTGTTCGGCATGCTGGCCTGGCGGGCGTACCGCCGCCATCGCGGCGATGCTGCGCCATACGGCGACCAGTCGGGTGGTGACCCGATCGAACGCGATCGGGAACCACAGCCCGTATGAGTCGACCGTCCCTGTTTCGGACGAGCGGGTGGTCGGGCCTGCTGGTTGCGGTGACGGTGCTGTGCGGCGCCGGCCCCGCAACTGCTGCCGGCGACGACACCGTCACCGACGGCCCGGTGGTGAGCCTCGATCGCGACACGGTCGAGCCCGGCGAGCGCGTCGTGATCACGCTCGACGGTTTTGCCGCTCCGTCGGTGACCATCGAGGTGTGCGGCAACGAGGCGCGGCGGGGTTCGTCCGACTGCAACATGGCGGCCAGTGAGGGGCTGCGCATCGACGCGGGTGACGAACCCACGGTGGTGCAGATGCCCATCGCCGCGCCGCCGGTCGACTGCCCCTGCGTGCTACGCGTGTCGAGCCGCGCGACCGGCGAACTGGCCATCGTGCCCTTGGCGCTCACCGGGCATCCGGTGGGACCGGTGGTGGAGGGTCCGTCGCTCGAGGGACTGGTCGACATCACCATCACGGCCACCGAGGCACCGGCGGGCCTGGTGGCCACCGTGCGCGCTGCGCTCGGCGGGCCCGCGCCGTACGCCGTCACCGTGGCGGTGCGGAACCGATCGGTCGAAACGCTGCGGGCCGCACGTGTGTCGGCGCTGGCCCAACGTTCGGCAACCGACACAGTGGCCGTCATCGACTTCGACCAGCCGGGTCCCATCCTGCCGGGGCAGACCTGGCGCCAGACGGTGACGGTGACGGTTCCGTCGCCGTCGTTCGGAACCGTCACCTGGAACGCCTCCGTCGCCGGGGCGGGCCCCACCGTGAAAGCGACACAGGCGACGAACCACCAGCCGGTGCTGCTGGTCGTGCTGCTGATGGTGCTGGTCGTGCTGGTGGCCGCCGTCGTGCTGCGCCGACTCGTGCGCCGCCGCGCCCAGCGCAACGTGGAGGTGCTCGCCACCACGTAGCCGTCAAGGAACCGTCAAGCCACGTCAAGGCTCGGTTGCATCCCGTCGATGAAGAGGGTGCAGGCGAACTCGACGTGACGGGACGGCACCATGAACCTGGCGAAGTGGCTGGCGGCGGCAGCGAGCGGAGTGGTGTGTGCAGGGGTGCTGGTGCTCGGCCCCCTGGCCCCTGCGGCGGCTGAGCAGGTAGGTGCGTCGGTGCTGGTGGAGGACCCGTCGTGCGCCGGACCGATCGATGGTGCTCCCGTCGATGCCTCGGTGAACACAGCACCGGCAGGGGCGGGCCAGCAGATGAGCGTGTCGGTGCCCGCCGTGGTGATGGTGCGGCTCGATGGCGCCGGAGCGGTGGTGGAAGCAGCGACAAACACCGGGTGCGCACCGCGAGCGGGCGATGCGGTCTACGTGGTGCAGGCCGACGGTTCGCTGGAGCCCGGAGCTCTTCCCGCCGTCGACTGGGTGGGTGATTTCACCCAGGCCGGCGTGTTCCAACCACAGAGCTGAGCGGGCCGACCCGGCGCGGTAGGTTCGCGCCGTGGACGAACATTCGCTCGGGCCCGATCGGCGACCGCAGGTCGGATCACGCCTGCTGTCGCTGGCGGCCGGCACCGTGCCCGACATCGGGCCGGCCGACGCCGTCGACGCTGCTGCTGCGGCGGGCTTCCCAGCGGTGGGGGTGTGGTTCGACCCCGCCACCTGGTCGGCGCAGGTGCTGCGATCCGTCGCTGCTCGGCTCGACCACCACGGGCTGATCGCGCTCGACGTCGAGCCGATCATGCTCGGTTCGGCCGACGACCACGGCGAGGCCATCGTCGATGCCGCCGTCGAGTTGGGCGCACGCCATGTGCTGGTGGCCAGCCGCGAGGCCGACAACGGTGCGGTGGCCGCCCGCCTGGCGGCGCTGGCAGCGCGGGCCGACGGGTCGGCCGTCACCCTGGTGCTCGAGTTCCTGCCCGCCCTGGGGGTGCGCTCGTTCGCTCAGGCCAGCGCCATCGTCGATGCCGTCGATCACCCCGCGGTCGGTGTGCTCGTCGACGCGCTGCACCTGGCCCGCGCCGACGAGACGCCCGAGGTGTTGCGTGTCGCGCCGGCAGGCCTGCTGCCGTACCTGCAGTTGTGCGATGCAGGCGCGCCGCCCGACGACACCTCACCGATGGGGCTCATCCGTGAGGCGTTGCACGAACGGCTGCTGCCCGGGGAGGGGACGCTGCCGCTCGACGGGCTGCTGGCCGCGGTGCCCGAGGTGCCGATCTCGTTCGAGGTGCGCTCGGCCTGGCTCCGTGACACCTACCCCGATCCGGTCGATCGCGCCCGCGCCGTGCTGACGTCGGTGCAGCGCTGACGCCGTAGAGCGGTCACACCACGGGGTGTTCGGCCACCGAGGGTGGTGCGCAGAGGCGGCGCTGCCGTTCGGTGAGTTCGGCCAGCACCTCGGGACGACACGGTGGTCGCACCGACCACGACGTGGGGCCGGGGGAG
>JBEICS010000005.1:0-16788 GCA_040383925.1 Acidimicrobiaceae bacterium
CCGATGCGTGCCGAGGTGGAGTAGAGCGATGCGGTCTTGCCGGCGATGGAGGAGAGGTACGAACTCTCGGGACGGGCCACGTTGTAGGTGTGGCGCAACTCTTCGATCTGGCCCTCGCACAGCCGGCCGATGGTGCGGGCCAGCAGCGCCGCCACCTCGGTGCCGAGCGATGCTGCGATCTCCGACGCCCGCGACAGCAGGAAGTCGCCGGCGAGGATGGCCTGCAGGTTGCCCCACTTCGCATTCACCGTCTCGACGCCACGGCGGGTGGGCGCCTCGTCCATCACATCGTCGTGGTACAGCGAACCGGTCTGCACCAGCTCGCACGCGATACCACCTTGCACTGCATCGTCGGTGGCCGGGCCACCCGCCACCTGTGCAGCGACGAGGCTGAGCACCGGCCGCAAGCGCTTGCCGCCGGCGACGATGAGGTGCGAGGCGATCTCGTTCAGGTAGGCGTCGGGCGTACGCACCGACGCGACGAGGGCAGCCTCGATGCGCTCGAGGTCGGCGGTCATGCCGTTGAGCGTGAAGAAGGGCAGCGCTGCCACGCGCAGCAGGCTAGGACAGGATCGCGGCCCACCACGAATGACAGGGCCTGATTGTTGTGGTCGCCTCCGTCACATGCGTCACGCTGCGTGGTGGATCGACGGGGCCGAACGGCCCCCGCGTGTGCCGAACGTCGGTACGTTCTGCCACGTTGCATCAGTTCACCGCCGGTACACTTCCGCCATGTTTGAACGCTTCACCGATCGGGCTCGGCGAGTGGTGGTGCTGGCGCAGGAGGAAGCGCGTCTCCTGAACCACAGCTACATCGGCACCGAGCACATCCTGCTCGGCCTGATCCACGAGGGTGAGGGAGTCGCCGCCAAGGCACTCGAGTCCCTCGGCATCTCGCTCGAGGCCGTGCGCAGCCAGGTCGAGGAGATCATCGGCCAGGGTGGCTCGTCGCCGTCGGGCCACATCCCCTTCACGCCTCGGGCGAAGAAGGTGCTCGAGTTGTCGCTGCGCGAAGCGCTGCAACTCGGCCACAACTACATCGGCACCGAACACATCCTGCTCGGCCTCATCCGCGAGGGCGAGGGCGTCGCCGCCCAGGTGCTCGTGAAGTTGGGCGCCGACCTCAGCCGTGTGCGCCAGCAGGTCATCCAGTTGCTGTCGGGCTACCAGGGCACGGGCGGCAAGCCGGGCGAGTCGGCCGCCACCGGAGCCGCCCCTGCGGGCGCTCCGAAGGAAGACGCCGGCGACAAGGGCGGCAGCCAGGTGCTCGACCAGTTCGGTCGCAACCTCACCCAGTTGGCCCGCGAGAAGAAGCTCGACCCGATGATCGGGCGCGACCGCGAGCTCGAGCGCGTCATGCAGATCCTCAGCCGCCGCACCAAGAACAACCCGGTGCTCATCGGCGAGCCGGGCGTCGGCAAGACCGCCATCGTCGAAGGCCTCGCCCAGCGCATCGTCTCGAACGACATCCCCGACACGTTGCGCAACAAGCCGCTCTACACCCTCGACCTCGGCGCACTCGTCGCCGGCAGCCGCTACCGCGGCGACTTCGAGGAGCGCCTGAAGAAGGTGCTGAAGGAGATCAAGACCCGCGGCGACATCGTGCTGTTCATCGACGAGATCCACACCCTCGTGGGTGCGGGTGCCGCCGAGGGCGCCATCGATGCCGCCTCCATCCTGAAGCCGATGCTGGCCCGTGGCGAACTGCAGACCATCGGCGCCACCACCATCGACGAGTACCGCAAGCACCTCGAGAAGGACGCCGCGCTCGAGCGTCGCTTCCAGCCGGTGAAGGTGGAAGAGCCCACCATCGCCCACACCATCGAGATCCTGAAGGGCGTGCGCGACAAGTACGAGGCACACCACCGGGTCACCATCACCGACCAGGCCATCGTCGCCGCGGCCAATCTGGCCGACCGCTACATCAGCGATCGCCACCTGCCCGACAAGGCCATCGACCTCATCGACGAGGCCGGCAGCCGCCTGCGCATCAAGCGCATGGGCACCCCGCCCGATCTGAAAGAGATCGAGACCAAGCTCACCGATGTGCAGGAGGCCAAGAAGCGCGCCGTCGAAGAGCAGCGCTTCGAAGAGGCCGGCCGCCTGCGCGATCAGGAGAAGTCGCTCCTCGAGGAGAAGGCTGCGAAGGAAGCCGACATCAAGGCCAGCGGCGTCGACCTGTTCGACGAGGTCGACGAAGAGGCCATCGCCGAGGTGCTCAGCATCTGGACCGGCATCCCGGTGTACAAGCTCACCGAGGAAGAGACCCAGAAGCTGCTCAACATGGAAGCCGAGCTGCACAAGCGCATCATCGGCCAGGAAGACGCCATCCGCGCCGTCAGCCAGAGCGTGCGCCGCACCCGCGCCGGCCTGAAGGACCCGAAGCGCCCCAGCGGCTCGTTCATCTTCCTCGGCCCCACGGGCGTGGGCAAGACCGAACTCGCCAAGACCCTCGCCGAGTTCCTGTTCGGCGACGAGTCGTCGCTCATCGCGCTCGACATGAGCGAGTACATGGAGAAGCACACCGTCAGCCGTCTCGTCGGCTCGCCTCCCGGGTACGTCGGCTACGAAGAGGGCGGCCAGCTCACCGAGGCCGTGCGGCGCAAGCCGTTCAGTGTGGTGCTGTTCGACGAGATCGAAAAGGCCCACCCCGACGTGTTCAACACGTTGCTGCAGATCCTCGAAGAGGGTCGCCTCACCGACAGCCAGGGCCGCACGGTCGACTTCCGCAACACGGTGCTCATCATGACCTCGAACCTCGGTTCGAGCGATCTGCGCAAGGGCAACGTCGGCTTCACCAAGGGCGACTCGGCCATGACGTACGAGCGCATGAAGGACAAGGTGATGGACGCCCTGAAGGGCCACTTCCGTCCCGAGTTCCTCAACCGCGTCGACGAGCTCATCGTGTTCCACGAACTCGCTCGCGACGAGGTGATGCAGATGGTCGACCTGATGACCAAGCGCCTCAGTGGCCAACTCGAGAGCCAGGGCCTCGGTATCGAACTCACCGAGAATGCCAAGCAGCTGTTGGCCACCAAGGGCTACGACCCGCAGCTCGGTGCTCGCCCCTTGCGCCGCGCCATCCAACGCATGGTGGAAGACGTCCTCAGCGAGAAGATCCTGTACAAGGAGTTCCACGCCGGCCAGATCATCGTGGTCGACACCGAGGACGACCCCGACCGCGAGGGCGAGCGTCGCCTCAGTTTCCACGGTGTCGAGGGCATCCAGCCCCCGTCGGTCGTCGAACTGGCCGCCACCGGCGCCAGCGAGGTCGAACCTCCGACGGTCGACTGACCGCTCCCGGTACCCCCGATGAGTGCCAGAATCGGGGGGTGCGGGTGTTCGGGCCGAGCAGTCGGCGACAGATGACGAGGCGACGAGTCGGGCTACGGGCCGGACTATTCGTCGCGCTCACCATCGCGCTCACCGCCTGTCGGGTCGATGTGGCTGTCGATCTCGAGATGGTCGAGAACGGCAGTGGGGTCGTCACCGTCACCGCGGTGGCCGACGCCGAACTGGTGGCCCGCGCCCCAGGCCTCGCCGACGACCTCCGCTTCGACGATCTGCTCGCCGCCGGTTGGGTGCTCGAGGGCCCCGCAACCACGGCCGACGGCGGGCTGTCGGTCGTGCTGCGCCACACCTTCTCGTCGCCCGAGCAGGCCACCGCGCTGCTCGCCTCGCTGAACGGCACCGACGGGCCGTTCGAAGCGGCCGCGTTGTCGCGTGCCGCCTCGAAGCAGCAGATCGACTACGCCCTCACCGGCGGGGCGCGCATGGAGGCCGGGCTCGCCTCGTTCGCCGACCCCGATCTGCTCGCCAGCGTCGGCGCCACGCCGTACGCCGACAGCATCGCCTCGGCCGGCCTCGCACCCGACCAGGTGGTCGGCCTGTCGTTCAGCGTGTCGCTGCCCGGCACGGTGAACGGCTCCACCGGCGCTATCGATCCTGCAGGCAGCGAGGGAAGGGTGCGCTGGTCGATCCCGCTCGACGGTTCGCCACTCGACCTCGCCACCACCTCGACCGTTTCGCTCGAGCGCAGTTCGCTGTGGAACGTGCTGGCCACGATCGCCTTGGTGGTGCTCGTCGCCTGGGTCGTGGCCTCGGTGGTCCTCATCGCGCTCGTCGCCCGCGCCCGCCGCCGCCGGACACGCTGACCGGGCCGGGAAGCACGCGCGCCACACCCCCGCGGTACGGTCGCTGCGATGGCCAAACTCCGACTCGTCTACCGCTGCACCGACTGCGGCGCCGCCGCCCCGAAGTGGGCCGGGCAGTGCGGGTCGTGCCGCGCCTGGAACACCCTCGTCGAAGAGGTCGAGGCGCCCGATGCGCCCGCTTCGCTGGTGCCGATCGGGCCCGGCTCGGTGGCCCGCCCCATCGTCGAGGTGAACAGCACCGAGGGTGGCCCGCGCCCCACCGGCATCGCCGAGCTCGACCGGGTGTTGGGCGATGGCCTGGTCCCCGGCTCGGTGGTGCTGCTCGGTGGCGAGCCGGGCATCGGTAAGAGCACCCTGCTGTTGCAGTTACTGGCCTCCTGGCCGGGCCGCACGCTCTACATCAGCGCCGAGGAGAGCGCGTCGCAGGTGCGCCTGCGCGCCGACCGATTGGGTGCCCTCGGCCCCGACCTGTGGCTGCTCACCGAGACGATGCTGCCCCACATCGTGGCGGCAATCGAACAGGTGCAGCCCAGCCTGGTGGTGGTCGACAGCATCCAGACCATCGCCGACCCCGAACTCGGCTCGGCACCCGGCAGCGTGGTGCAGGTGCGCGGCTGCGCGGCCCGCCTGGTGCACGAGGCCAAGTCGCGCGACGTGCCCGTGGTGCTGGTGGGTCATGTCACCAAGGAGGGCAACCTGGCCGGGCCTCGTGTGCTCGAGCACGTGGTCGACGTGGTGCTCGGGTTCGAAGGCGACCGCCATCACTCGCTCCGCCTGTTGCGGGCAGTGAAGAACCGCTTCGGCCCCACCGACGAATTGGGTCTGTTCGAGATGGGCGAACTCGGCCTCACCGGGGTGCCCGATGCGAGCAGTCTGTTCCTGGCCGACCGCCGCACCGGGGTGCCCGGGTCGGCGGTGCTGCCCACGCTCGAGGGCCAGCGGCCGATGCTGGTCGAGGTGCAGGCGCTCACCAACGTCACCACCAGTGGCGCGCCGCCACGCCGCAGTGTGCAGGGCCTCGACCCGGGGCGCCTTGCGCTGCTGCTGGCCGTGCTCGACCGGCGGGCGCGTATCAGCACCGCCACCACCGAGGTGTACGCATCGGTGGTGGGCGGTACCCGCCTGGGCGAACCGGGTGCCGACCTGGCCCTGTGCCTGGCGCTCGTCAGCGCGCTGGCCGGCAAGCCGTTGCCCCCCGACCTGGTGGTGTTCGGTGAGGTGGGCCTGGCCGGTGAGGTGCGCCAGGTCGGTCATGCCAAGCGGCGGCTCATCGAAGCAGCCCGTCTGGGGTTCCGCCGGGCCATCGTGCCGGCTCACTCGCCCGACGGGGTCGAGGGCATGTCGGTGCAGCGGGTTGCCACCCTCACCGAGGCGCTGTCGGCCGCCGGCCTCACCGGTCCGTAGAATCGGGCCATGTCCAGCACCAGCCCGGCCGATGCCTTCCACGTGGCACTCGCCGCCGTCGCCCCGGGCACACCACTGCGCGACGGCCTCGACCGCATCGTGCGCTCGAAGATGGGCGCGCTGGTCGTGCTCGACGACAGCGCCGACGTGCTGTCGATCTGCAGCGGCGGCTTCCTGCTCGACGCCCCGTTCAGCCCGCAGCGGCTCAGCGAGTTGGCGAAGATGGACGGCGCCATCATCCTCAGCGCCGACCGCACCCGTATCGCCCGGGCCAACGTGCACCTCGTGCCCGACCCCACCGTGCCCACCAGCGAGACGGGCACCCGGCACCGCACCGCCGAACGAGTCGCCCGGTCGCTGCAGGTACCCGTGGTGAGCGTGAGCGAGGAGATGAGCCTCATCAACGTGTACGCCGCCGGCACCAAGCACCAGGTGCAAGACATCGGTCGCCTGCTCGACCGCGCCAACCAGGCCCTGCAGACCCTCGAGCGCTACAAGGCCCGGCTCGACGATGCGCTCGCCAACCTCACCGCGCTCGAGATGGGCGATGTGGTGACGGTGCGCGATGTGGTGACGGTGGTGCAGCGCGGCGACATGGTGCACCGCATCGCCACCGAGCTCGAGACGATGATCATCGAACTCGGCGTCGACGCCCGACTGCTGCGGCTGCAACTCGACGAGCTGTACGGTGAGGTCGACGAGGAGTGCGCCCTGGTGGCCGCCGACTACCCCTCCATCGCCGCCAGCGCCACGCTCACGGCACTCGACGGCGACCTCCCAGCGGCACCGCGTGGCCTGCGTCTGCTCGCCCGGGTGCCGGGCCTGTCGGCCGACCAGGCCGAGGCGGTGGTCGACTGTTTCGGCGAGATCGGCGCCCTGCAGCGCGCCACCGTGGCCGACATCGGCGGCGTGCCGGGCATCGACCTGGCCCGGGCCGCCAGCATCAAAGAGACCCTCGACCGACGCACCGAGTCGGCCATCCTCGACCACTACGCCTGAGCAACTACGGCGCAGCCGGTCCAACGGTGGCGTCGGTGTCGGGCGCACACGCGGGCCGCGGGCCTGACGACCTCTACACTCTCCGCCACCAGACGCCGGGAGGAACTGATGAAGGTCGGATATGTGGTGCTGTACGTGACCGACGAGGCGTCGTGTCTCCGGTTCTGGACCGAGCAGGTCGGTATGGTCGAAAAGCGCCGCACACACGCTGGGCCGTTCTCCATCGTGCAGGTCGGGTTCCCGGATCAGGACTTCGCCTTCGAGTTGGTTCCGCTGGCACTCATGAAGGACAACCCCGACGGCCTCGATCTGGCGACGCCGTCGATCGCGTTCCGAGTGGACGATCTCGCCGCCACCCGCGCCGGGCTCGTTGCCAAGGGAGTGCAGGCAACCGAACTGGGCGAGCACTCCGGCATCGCGTCGTTCGCGTTCCCCGACAACGAAGGCCGCTGGTTCGCAGTCACCGAGTGACCCTGCGGTCGCCCGCGTACCGGGTCAGGTCGGCAGGTAGGTGGCCCGCAAGGTGGGTCGGCCGCCATCGGCCACGGCGACCAGGCCGTCGTCGACCAGCTTCACGAGATGCGACAGCACACTTCGCCGAGCGGGCTTGTGCAGTTCCTTGCGCACATCGGCGTACAGCACCTTCACCATCGCGGCGATCGAGGTCTGGCCGCCGCGCACCGCAGCCAGCACCTGTGCTTCACGCCCGAGGCGGTGGGCGAGGAACGCGGCGAGGAACGGCTGCGGGTCGGTGACCGGTGCACCGTGCGTGGGCCACAGCGTGGCGTCGTTGCGGGCCGCCACACGGTGCAGCGACTCGAAGTAGGCGCGCATGTCGCCGTCGGGCGGAGCGATGACGGTGGTGCTCCACCCCATCACGTGGTCGCCGCTGAACAGGGCCCGCTCCTGCTCGAAGGCGAAGCACAGGTGGTTCGACGTGTGCCCCGGCGTGTGCACGGCACGCATCGTGACCCCGTCGATCTCGGCCGCCACCTCGCCGTCGGCAACGTGCACGGTGGGCACGAAGTCGAAGTCGGTGCTCTCCTCCATCGCCACCGGTTCCGGCGCTGAGGCCGAGTCGTCACCGGCCTTGTCGTCGGTCTCGTCGTCGTCATCGTCGTCTTCGTCGGTGGCGGCAGCGTCGGCCTCGCTGGGGCGCGGATGTGCTCCGAAGCCCACCGTCGGCGCACCGGTGTGGTCGGCCAGCCACGCCGCGAGTGGCGAGTGGTCGGCGTGGCAGTGGGTGACCAGCACGGCGGCCACGTGCCGGCCCTCCAGCGCGGCGGCGAGCGCATCGCGGTGCGCGTCGATGCGCGGACCGGGGTCGATGACCACCACGTCGCGTCCGGCACCGACGATGTAGGTGCCCGTGCCGTGGTAGGTGAACTTCGACGGGTTGTGCGCCACGACGCGCATGATGGCGGGCGACACCTGCACGGCCTCGCCATAGCGGGGTTCGGCCAGCGTGACGAACGGGATGGCGGTCATGACAGCAACGCCCGTACCTCGCCCACCACCCGGCCGTGGCCGCGGATGTGCTCGGCCACCAGTGGCGCCACCTCGTCGGTGGCCACCCCCAGACGAGCGAGGGCGGCGAGCATGAGCGGAGGCCGGGCCCGGTTGGAGCCGTCGGCGATCTTCAACGCGACGGCGCGCCCGTCGGGCAGCGCGGCCGCGAACACCCCGTCGGCACCGTCCTTGGCCATCAGCCCCGGCACATGGCGCATGAACGCCGTGACATCGCGCTGTTCGCCGCCCACCATCTCGGGGTGGGCGGTCATGGCGGTGTACACCGCATCGCCGCCAGCACCGGCGGCACCGGTGGCGATCGACCGGAAGCATCGGGCGAGGCCGACGAGCGACATCACATGGGCCGGCGCGCCGCAGCCGTCGACACCGATGTGTGGCGGTGTCTCGCCGGCCAGGTCGGTGATGGCGGCGGTGATGCGCTGTTGCAGCGGATGGTCGACCGAGAGGTACGAGGCGTCGTGCGGCCAGTCGTTCAGCACACAGGTGGCCACCATGCCGCTGTGCTTGCCGCTGCAGTTCATCTGCACGGCGAGACGACCACCACCGGAGCGCAGCACCGCCTCAGCGGCAGTGTCGTCGAGTGGGAGATCGGGCGTGTTGGCCAGCGCCGACTCGTCGAGCCCGGCCGAGGCGAGGATGCGCCGTGCCGCGGCGACGTGGGCGGGCGTGCCGTCGTGGCTGGCACACACAAGGGCGAGCAGGTCGGGCGGAAGCGTCAGACCGGCGCGCACCATCGCCACGGCCTGCATCGGCTTGTTCGAACTGCGCGGGTACACGGCCACCGACGGGTCGCCCACGGCGAACTCGACAGTGCCGTCGGCACCCAACGCCACCAGGGCCCCGAAGTGCACCGACTCGTCGAACCCGCTGCGCGAGGTGATGGCCACCGGCTCGTAGGCGTCAGCGAGCATCGCTGCCGCCTGCCTTGCGGTTGGCCCGCGCCGCGCGACGCGACGGATGCCCCGCCTCACGCGGATCGACGACGGCCGTGAGGTGGCTGTCGACCACCTCGTAGCGCGTGCCCACGGCCCCCACCACGGCCTGCAACATTGCGGCGGCAGGCAGGGCGAGCAGTGCCCCCACCGGACCCATCGCCGCACCACCGGCGAGCGCCGCGCCGAACGCGACGGCAGGATGCATCTCCATCGTGCGAGCGGTGATGCGCGGGGCGAAGATGTAGTTCTCGACCTGCTGGTACACCACGATCGCGATGATGACCACCAGTGCTTTCACCGGTGAATCGATGAGCGTGATGACGATGGGCAGCAGCCCTGCCAGGTAGGTGCCCACCACCGGCAGGAACTGACTGATGAGGCCCACCCAGATAGCGAGGGCCACGGGCGCTGCCGTGCCCACCGCCTGGAACACCACCCAGTGGAACACTGTCGACAGGCCGGCGAGCAGTGCCCGCGAGTAGAGGTAGCCGCCGGTCTTGTCGATGGCGAGGTTCCAACCGATCAGCACCGTGCGCTGCCGCTCGGCTGGTAGTCGACTGCAGATGGCCCGCCGCAGGCGCGGACCATCGGCCACGAGATAGAAGGTGAACAGCAGCACCGACAGAACCTGCAGCAGCACTCCGAGCGCCGTGAGCGACAACTGCAGCGCGCGGTCTCCCTGGTTGCGGATGAACTGCTGCACCGCGCCATCGGGTCTGTTGATCTCGTCGATCACGTCGGCGGGGTTGATGTTCGAACCGAACAGGTCGTTGATGAAGTTCACCGACCGGATGACATAGCGCTCGAGGTTCGAGAGCAGTTCGGCGATCTGCCCCGCAACCAGCGTGCCCATTGCCGACAGGAACACGACAACTGCAACGAGCACGCCACCGAGGATGACAGCCGAGGCGGTGCCGCGCCGCCAACCCCGTGCTGCCAATCGGTTCACCCCGGGCTCGACCGCGAACGAGAGGAACAACGACACCAGCAGGAGCACCAGCAGGTTGCTGAGGCGACTGAACAACGACCTCGTGACGAGTGTGGCCAGAAAGCCCAACCAGAACACGGCGATGGCGGGGACCACCCAACGCGGCATTCGCGATGACCCAGCACCGTTGGGCGGTAACTCGGCGCCGGACGGGTTCGGGGTGGGCGCGTCGGTCATCGCTGCCGAGCGTAGTGACCGAGTGCCTGCTGGAGCGGCCAGGCCAGGTCGCCACGCGCCGCCGTGTCGCGCGCACCCACCTCCACGGTGTCGAGCTGCAGCCAGTCGGCCATCAGCGACAGTTCGGCGGCAAGGGCCTCTGCCACCTCGTCCACCGCCACGCCGAGTTCGGCGAACGCGCCCGGCACACGCAGCACACCATGCTGCCGGTCGGCCTTCAGGTCGACCCTCGCCACCAGTTCGTCGCCCAGCAGGAACGGCAGCACGTAGTACCCGTACTGCCGCTTGGGTGCCGGCGTGTAGATCTCGATGCGGTACCGGAAGCCGAACAGGCGCTCGGTGCGATCGCGGTTCCACACCACCGGGTCGAACGGGCTGAGCAGCGCTCGGGCGTCGACCCGCCGCGGCAACGTCACGTCGGGGTGCCGGTACGCGGGCTTGCGCCACCCCTCCACCGCCACCTGCTCGAGCCGACCGTCCTCGACCAGTTCGTCGATCAGCACCCGGCAGGGGGTCGTCTTCTGGCGGTGGTAGTCGGTGAGGTCGTCGAGGGTGCCCACCCCGTGATGTCGTGCCGCCAGCACCAGCAGTTCCTTGCGCGCCTCGGCCTCGGTGGGCGTGGGGCGGGCCAGCACGGCAGTGGGGATCACACGCTCGGCGAGGTCGTACATCCGGGCGAAGTCGGTGGGGCGCCGCCAGGCCGAGATGCGACCCGACCAGAAGAGGTGTTCGAGGGCGACCTTGCCGTCGTCCCAGTCCCACCAGGTGCCCTTCTTGCCCACTCGGGCCTCGAGGTCGCCGGCGGCGATGGGTCCCTCGGCGGCCACCCGCCGGTACACCTCGTCGACGTACCCGGGCCGACGCTGCTCGAGCTGCATGAACCGGCCCCACTTGTGGTCGCGCGCCATCTGCCACCGGTGCAGGTGATGGTGTTCGGTTGGCACGTGCGATGCCTCGTGCACCCAGTACTCGAACAACTCACCTGCCGCCGTGGCGTCGGCGATGAGGGTGCGCGGATGCGGCCCCAGCCGGGCGAACAGCGGCAACTCCTGACTGCGCACCAGCACGTTCACCGAGTCGATCTGGATGAGGCCCATGTGATCGAGCGCGCGCCGGAGGTGACGGCGATCGACCCGACCACTGGGGCGGGGCGCGCCGAAGCCCTGCGCGCCGAGCGCGAGGCGCCGGGCTTCGTCGAGCGACAGGTGCTGCGCGCGCACCGGTGACGACCCGGGCCGGTTCAGTCCTTGACGGCGATCGTGACCGAGTTGATGACCACGTCTTCACGCGGCCGGTCGCTGCGATCGGTGGCCACCTGCTGCATGGTGTCGAGCACGTCGAGGCCCTTCACGATCTGGCCGAAGTGGTTGTACTGCGGGGGCAGTTGCACACCGCTCTGGCCACTGATGAGGAAGAACTGGCTGCCGTTGGTGTTGGGCCCGGCATTGGCCATGGCCACCGAACCGATCTGGTAGCGCTGGCGCACCGGCTCGTCGGGGAAGCGGTAGCCGGGGCCGCCGCGGCCGGTGCCGGTGGGGTCGCCGCCCTGGCACATGAAGCCGTTGATGATGCGGTGGAAGATGACACCGTCGTAGTAGTGGTGCGCAGCGAGGAACACGAAGTTGTTCACCGTGATGGGCGCATTGATGGCGTCGAGGGCGATGACGATGGTGCCGAGCGACGTTTCCATCGTGGCTTCGTACCGCTTCGAGGTGTCGATCCCCATCTCGGGGGCCTCGGCGAACTGCTGCATGACCGGGGCGGAACCATCGAGGGGCGGGAAAGGTGTGGGCATGGCTGCGAGGCTATCCGGCCTGACGGGCGGCATAGTCGGCCAACAGCGCGTCGGCCTGAGTGGCAGCCTCGGTGAGGGCCTGCTGCGGATCGCCGCCGTTCAACACGGTGGCCAGTGCCCGGGCCGTGAGCACGCGCACCTCGCGCTGGGGCCCGAGCAGCGGCCCGATCGCCGTGGGCACATCGGGGGTCTCGACAAGGCTGGTGTAGGCCACCGCGAACCGTGGGTCGGAGGCGTAGGTGGTGGCGAGCGGCTCGAGGTCGGCAGCGTCGGGCCGGATGGGCACGTAGCCGGTGGCCGAGGCCCAGGTGGCCTGCGACTGGGCGCTGATGAGGTACGCGACGTAGTCCCACGCCGCGGCTGCCTGGGCATCGCCCTTGTCGGCCGTGATCCACAGCGAGGCACCACCCACCAGCACCGTGGCGACACCATTGGGGCCGGGCATCGGCGACACCGACACGTCGTCGGCTGCCACGTTCGGGGCGATACCGGCGGCGATGGCGGCCAGCACCGTGCCCAGTGCGGCAGAGGTGCCGATGGTCATCGCCCCCGGCTCCTCGGCGTCGGCGAGCTTCAAGAAGGCGTCCTGACCGCTGACGTTGTCGCCCACGTTGAAGAACCACCCGTCGGCAACGCCCTGCTGGAGGTAGGCCATCAGGTCGACACCGGTCTGGTTGTCGAACAGCACCTCGGTGGCGGGCGCCGAGCGACCGTTGTCGTTGTTGGCGTAGAACTCGCCGGCCTTGGCGAACCACTGCTCCACGTACCAGCCACCGCCGCCGTCGAAGCTGGTGTCGAGCACCAGGCCGTACTTGGCAGCACCCGACTCGACGATCTGCTTCGAGGCGGCGAGCATCTCGTCGAGGGTGCGCGGCGGGGCCTCGGGGTCGAGTCCGGCAGCGGCGAAGATCTTCTTGTTGTAGAACAGCACCGGGTTGCTGACGTTGAAGGGCATTGCCCACTGCACGCCGCCGGTGGAGTAGGCGTTCACTGCCGAGGGCAGCAGCACCGACCGGTCGAACCCGGCCGACTCGGCGCACGCCTCGACCGGGATGAACGAGTCGGTGTCGCGGAACGACTGCACCGCGTACTCGGGGGCCTGCACCAGTTCGGGGCGGCTGCCCTGGCCCGACTGCAGGTACTTGTCGATGACCTGCTCGTAACCACCCTGGTTCTGCAGGGTGACCTTCACTGCGGACTGGCTGGCGTTGTACTGGTCGGTGAGCGCGGTGAGCTGCTTCTCGAGTTCGGCGGTCATACCGTGCCAGAAGGTGATCTCGACCGGGCCGTCGGCGGTGGCGAGCGCATCGGTGGGGCACGGGGGCAGGCTGTCGAGCGGGGTGGCCGCCGTGGTGGACGGCGCCGCAGTGGTGCCGGGCGCAGCGGTGGTGTCGGTGACACCGGGTGCCAAGGTGTCGCCGGGGGCGGCCGTGGTGGCGGGGGCGATGGTGGTGTTGCCGGCGTTCTGCAGCGACCCTCCGCCACTGCTGCAGGCAGCGGCGAACGACGCCACCAGCACGGCGGCGGCGAGGGTGGTGGTGCGACCGCGACGGGCGGTGTGACGACGAGACATCAGCCCTTCACCGCCCCGGCTGTGAGGCCACGCACGAGTTGGCGCTGGAACACGATCAGCACCAGGGCGATGGGGAGGGCGGCGATGACGGTGCCGGCGATGGGCACGTTGAACCGCTCGATGTCGGGCACGCTCGCGTTGAGCAGTCGGAGTCCGGTCTGCACGGTGTTCATGTCCTCTTCGGTGGTGATCAGGTTGGGCCACAGGTACTGGTTCCAGCTCGCCAGGAACGAGAACAGTGCCAGTGCTCCGAGCGTAGGGCGCACCAGCGGCAGCGCCACCTCGCGCAGGAACCCGAGGTGACCGAGTCCGTCCATCACCGCCGCTTCGCGCAGTTCTTTCGGGATCTGCATGAACACCTGGCGCATCAGGAACGTCCCGAATGCGGTGGCGAGGAACGGCACGGCGAGCCCCTGGTAGCTGTTCAGCCAGCCCAGTGAGTCGACGATGCGCCGGTTCACGACGAGCGTGGTCTCGAGCGGTACCAGCAGCGTGGCCAGGAACACGGCGAACCAGAAGGTCTTCAGCGGAAAGCGCAGGAAGGCGAACGCATAGGCGGCAAGCACCGAGGTGACCAGTTGCGCCGCTGTGACCACCACGGCGACGACGGTGGAGTTCCAGAGATAGCGGCCGAGGCGACCCTCGGTCCAGGCGTCGCGCAGCACCGACAGGGTGAGGTGCTCGGGCACGAACGGCCGGTCGAGCACCTTGCCGCCCGGCTTCAAGGCCGCGAGCAGGGTGGTGTACACGGGCAGCAGCACGCACACCGCAACCAGCGCCAGCACGGCGAAGCGAGCAGCGGTGCGCCAGCCCGGCCGCACGTGGTCGATGCCGATGGCCCCCGTGGTGTCACTCGTTGCCATAGTGCACCCTCCGGCCCAGGCCGCGCAGTTGCAGCGCCGACAGTGCCAGCAGCACGACGAACAACAGCACCGCCACGCCCGACTGCAGGCCGGCGTCGCTGCGCGCCACCGAACTGCTGCCGTACACGAGGTAGGTGAGCGTGGTGGTGCTGTCCTGCGGTGTGGGGCCGCCGTTGGTGAGCAGGTCGATCTCGCCGTACGCCTGGAACGCCCGACTGGTGAGCACCACGGCGACGAACACCAGGGTGGGCGACAGCATCGGCACGGTGACGTCGGTGAACCGCCGCCACGGACTGGCGCCATCCACATAGGCGCTCTCGTGCAACTCGCGGGGGATGCTCTGCAGACCGGCCGTCACCACGATGAACGTGAAACCGAGGTTGGCCCAGATGCTCGACACGGCCACGCTGGTGAGCGCTGTGCCGGGGTCGTTCAGCAGGCCGGGGCGCTTCATCACCGGGAACAGCGAGTTGAGCCAGTCGATGTTGGCGAGCACACCGCGTGAGGGCTGCAGCAGGAACAGCCACATCAGCGACGCCACCGCCACCGATGTGGCGACGGTGCTGGAGAACACGGTGCGGAAGAAGCGCACGCCGCGGAGGTGCTTGTCGGCCAGTACGGCGAGGCCCAGCCCCAGCAGCACACCGACTGGCACGGTGAGCAGGGCGAACTTCACCGTCACCCACAGCGCGTGCTGGAACTCGTCGCTCTTGGCGATGTCGAGGTACTGCCCCCAGCCGTTGGTGCGGCAGTTGCGCGCCTGTGCATCGCAGCGTTGGCGACCCAGGAACACCGCACGGCCGAGCGGGTACAGCACGAACGTGACGAGGATGACGATCGACGGCGCCAGCATCGCCAGCGCGAGCAGCGACTCGCGGGCACGCCCCGAGCCACGCCGCCGCGAGGACACCGGGGTGAGGGCGACCGTCATCGATCCACCCGTCGACCCGTGGTCGGATCGAAGTGGTGGCGGTGTTCTGCCGGCAGCCGCAGGCCCACCTCGTCACCCACTCGGGCAACGGCATCGCCACCGGCGGCACCACGCACCACGATGCGGGTGTCGCCGACCTGGCAGTACACGAGCACCTCGTGGCCCAGTTGCTCGACGAGCGCCACCGTGGCGCGCAGCGACGAGGTGTCGTCGATGACGACGTGCTCGGGGCGGATGCCCACCTGCAGCGACCGCTCGTCGTCGGGACCGTCGGCCAGGCCGGCGGGCAGCACGTTCATGGGTGGCGTGCCGATGAAGCCGGCCACGAACACCGACGCCGGCCGGGCGTACACCTCGGCCGGGGTACCCACCTGCTCGAGCCGACCGCTGTGCATCACCGCCACGCGGGTGCCCATGGTCATCGCCTCGACCTGGTCGTGGGTGACGTACACGAACGTCGAACTGAGCCGCTGGTGCAGGGCCACCAGTTCGGCGCGCGTCTCGCTGCGCAGTTTGGCGTCGAGGTTGCTGAGCGGCTCGTCCATGCAGAACACGGCCGGCTGGCGCACGATGGCCCGCGCCAGGGCCACACGCTGACGCTGGCCGCCACTCAACTGGCCGGGCTTGCGGCCCAGGTAGTCGGTGAGACCCAACGCTGCCGCCGCCTGCTCGGCCGCCGCGGCCCGCTCGGCCTTGGGCACCTTGCGCACCTTCAGCGGGAACTCGATGTTCGCCCGCACGGTCTTGTGCGGATAGAGCGCGTAGCTCTGGAACACCATCGCCACGTCGCGCTCTTTCGGCTCGACGTCGTTCACGGCGACACCACCGATCGACACCACACCGCTGGTGGGTGCCTCGAGACCGGCGATCATCCGCAGCAGCGTGCTCTTGCCGCACCCGGACGGGCCGAGCAGCACCATGAACTCGCGATCGGCGATGTCGAGCGTGACGTCGTCGACCGCCGTGACCCCGTCGAACATCTTGGTGAGGGACTCGAGCCGTACCGTTGCCACGCGCCCACCGTAGGCGACGCAGCGCCCCGGCGCAGCCAGGGGATGTGCAGCCGGGCGTTGAGCCGTGAGACGACGTGACCCGGGCGGGCGGCAGCCGGTAGGGTTCGACCGATGTCGATCGCCGAACCGTCCAGCGACACCACCGCAGCTTCACCTGAGCTCGATCTCGCCCTCGACCTCGATGGCATCGGCCGCGACCTCGCCGACGTGGAGGCCGCACTCGCCCGACTCGACGCCGGCACCTACTGGACCGACGAGGTCACCGGCGGCGAACTGTCCGACGATCTGCTCGCCGAGCGACCCACGGCCCGGCGCGCCCCGGCCGAGTGACCTCGCGCCGCACCTGGGTGCGGCTGTCGCGTACCGCCCGCGTCTGGCGGCTCACCGTGCGCAACGCCTGGCGTTGGCTGTTGCACCGTGCCCGGC
>JBEICS010000006.1:0-15467 GCA_040383925.1 Acidimicrobiaceae bacterium
CCGCGCAGCGCCCGGCCGAGGCGGGCGGTGGTGGCGCCCCATTCGATCACGGCGCGGTCGGAGAGGGTGGTGGGGTCGGCGCGGCGGGTACCGGGCATGAGGTCGTACATGCGCACCCAGTGGGTGCCCTCGGGCGAGGCCCACTCGGCGCGGTACCGGCCGTCGCGCGCCGGATAGGGCTGGGCGACGGGCAGAGTCGGGTCGACCATGAGGGCGTGGAACGCTGCGCCGGCCTCCATGTCGAGCACGTCGGGATGCTCGGCAGCGTTCGACACCTTCATCACCGCGATGGGCATCACCGCACCGGGCTCACCAGCGCCGTGCAACAGGAAGGCGCGGTCGCGTTCGCTGCCGAGGTCGATCGCGCCGTCGGCCTCGATGCCGAACGTGGCCGCCGCCACGGCTGGCGCGGTGCTGGTGTCGACCGGGGGAGGAGGAGTGCGCAACACCTGGTCCATGTCCCCCGACCGTACTGCCCGCTCCCCGGCCCCGCGATGAGCAACATGCGCACCTGTTGCGCATGTTGCTCATCGCTGCGGGCGTGCCATGCTGCAGGCGATGGAACACGTGGTGGTGGTGGGGGCTTCGCTGGCGGGGTTGCGGGCCTGCGAGACATTGCGCAGTGAGGGCTTCACCGGGGTGATCACGCTCGTCGGTGCCGAGGACGAGGTGCCCTACGACCGGCCGCCGCTGTCGAAGAAGTTGCTGGCGGGCGAGTGGGACGCCGACCGCATCCGCCTGCGCAAGCCCGACGACTTCGCGGCCCTCGACCTCACCTGGCGCCTCGGCGTACCGGCCACCGCGCTCGACACGGCTGCGCGCCGACTCACCCTGGCCGACGGTTCCACCATTGCGTACGACGGCCTGGTCATCGCCACCGGTGCGGGGGTGCGGCGACTGCCCGGTCAGCCCGATCTCGATGGGGTGTGCGAGCTGCGCACGCTCGACGACGCACTCGACCTGCGCGCCCGGTTCGGCGAAGGGGTGCGACTGGTGGTGATCGGTGCCGGGTTCATCGGCCTCGAGGCCGCAGCCACGGCGCAGACCTCAGGGTGCACGGTGACGGTGCTCGAAGGTGCACCGGCGCCGCTGATGCGCGGCCTGGGCGCCGAGATGGGTGCGGCGGTGGCCAGTGTGCACACCCGCCACGGCATCGACCTGCGCTGCGGTGTGCAGGTGGCCGCCATCGAGGGCGACGGCACGCGGGTGACCGGCGTGCGGCTGAAGTCGGGTGATACGGCGCCGGGCGACCTGGTGCCGGCCGATGTGGTGCTGGTGGGCGTGGGGGTGTCGCCGGCCACCGGGTGGCTGGAGGGGAGCGGACTCACCCTGCGCGACGGTGTGGTGTGCGACGACACGCTCAACGCGGGCGTGCCCGGTGTGTACGCGGCGGGCGACTGCGCGCGCTGGCCGAACCATGTCTTCGATGGGCACGACGACGTCGAGATGCGCGTCGAGCACTGGACCAACGCTGCCGAGCAGGGTGCCGCCGCGGCCCGCAACCTGCTGGCCGTCGCCCGGGGCGAGGCACCCACGCCGTACGCGGCGGTGCCGTTCTTCTGGAGCGATCAGTTCGAGAGCCGCATCCAGTTCGTCGGCCGTGCCCACGGCGGCGACGACGTGCACGTGTTCGCCGGGTCGCTCGACGGTGCGTTCGCAGCGCTGTACGGGTGGCAGGGTCGACTACGCGGCGTACTCGGCGTGAGCATGCCGAAGATGGTGATGCCGTTCCGGTCGCTCATCGCCGCTGGTGCATCGTGGGACGAGGCCCTGGCCAAGGCCGCCGCTCTCACCGCCCCGCCATCCTGATCCCGAGGGTTGTTTGGCCCCCGGGGTGCCTAGTGTCGTGGCCATGAACCCGGTCGCTGCATTCGGAGAAGTGCGTCAACTCGGCTACGTGGTGCCTGCCGAACGGCTGCACGAGCACATCCGGCACTGGGTCGAGGTGTTGGGTATCGGGCCGTGGCTGCTTGTCGAGCACCCGCCGGTCGACGACTTCGTCCACCGCGGGCAGCCCGGTCAGCTCGACTTCACCATCGCCATCGCACACATGGGCGACCTGCAGGTGGAACTCATCGCCCAGCACAACGATCAGCCGTCGACCTATCTCGACTTCCTCGAGCGCTGCCCCGACGGCGGCCTGCACCACGTGGCCTACTGGCCAACCGACATGGATGCCGCGGAGGCGCTGGTGGCCGACGCCGGCTGGCAGCTGTGGAGCGGCGGCCGCATCGGGCCGAAGGGTCGCTTCCGCTACTACCTCACCGAGGCGCATCCCGGCACGGTGATGGAACTGGCCGAGGTGACGGGCCGACGGCTCGAGTACTTCGCCACCGAGTTCGCTGCATGGAGCCGCACCTTCGACCCGCGCACCGACCCGCCGTTCGTCACCCGCTGAGCCCCCGGACTCTCGAGGGTCGGGGTCGGGGGCCGCGAACGCGTGACTAGGCTCGCGGCCATGAGCGAGTCGCATCTGTCGAACGTCTGGTTCTCGGTCACGCCGTTGGAAGTGGCGAGCGGGCACGGGTGCTGGGTCACCACCACCGGCGGCGAGGAGTACCTCGACTTCGCTGCCGGCATCGCAGTGAACTCCACCGGTCACGCGCATCCGAAGGTGGCCAAGGCCATTGCCGACCAGGCGCAGCGGTTCATCCACGCCCAGGTGAACGTGTTCAAGCACGATCTGCTCGAACCGCTGGCGGCGAAGCTGGCCGACCTGTCGCCGGGCGCCATCGACACGTTCTTCTACGCCAACTCGGGCGCCGAGATCACCGAAGCCGCGGTGAAGTTGGCCAAGCAGGCCACCAAGCGCCCGCACGTCGTGGTGTTCAGCGGCAGCTTCCACGGCCGTACCCATCTGGCGATGGCCATGACCACCAGCAAGACCAGCTACCGCGCCGGCCACGCCCCGCTGCCGTCGGGCATCTTCGTCGCGCCGTACCCCAGCCCACTGGCGGCCGACCAGGACGCCGAGGTGGCCCGGGCGCTGCAGGGCTTCGACCACCTGCTGAAGTCGATGACCGCGCCCGACGAGACCGCCGCGGTCATCCTCGAGCCGGTGCTCGGCGAGGGCGGCTACATCCCGGCGCCGCCGGCGTTCATCCACGGCCTGGTCGAGCGGTGCCGCCAGCACGGCATCTTGTTCATCGCCGACGAGGTGCAGAGCGGTTTCGGCCGCACCGGGAAGATGTTCGCGGTCGAGCACTACGGCATCGAGCCCGACATCATCTGCATGGCCAAGGGCATCGCCAGCGGCTTCCCCTTCGCTGCGTTGGGCACCCGCCGCGAACTCGACGACCGGTGGACCAAGGGCAGCCACGGCGGCACCTACGGCGGCAACGCCATGGGCTGCGCGGCCGCGCTGGCCACCATCGACATCATGAGCGACCCGGCGTTCCTGGCCAACGTGACCGCACGTGGCGAGCAACTGCAGGCAGGCATCCGCGAACTGCAGCGCGAGCACGATGTCATCACCCAGGTGCGCGGCCTCGGTCTGATGGTCGGCACCGAGTTCAGTGATGCCACCCGGGTGGCCGCCATCCAGAAGCACTGCCTCGAGGAAGGTCGCCTCATCCTGATGAACGCCGGCACCTACGGCACGTGCCTGCGGTGGATGCCCCCGCTCGTGGTGAACGAGGCCGAGATCGACCTCGCCCTGGCGGCGTTCGCGGCCGCCCTCAAGGCAACGGCCTGACGGCCACGCCGTGCCCCGCCTCGACGCCGAACGCATCGGGTTGTGGCGGTCGCTCGACCGCACTGTCACCGCGGTCGGACGCCAGATCGACGCCGACCTCGTCGACGAGTTCGACCTGCCGTTGGCGTGGTTCGAGATCATGTCGGCGCTGCAGCGCGCGGGTGGCGCGATGCGGGTGAGCAAGTTGTGCAGCGAACTCGACGAGGTGCCGTCGAGCCTGTCGCGTCGACTCGACCGGATGGAAGGTGAGGGGTTCGTCGAACGCGAGGCCACACCCGAGCCCACCGATCGACGGGCGGTCACCGTCACCCTCACCCGCGAGGGTCGCTCGCTGTGGCGCGATGCGAGCGTGATCTATCGACGCGGCGTGCAGAAGCACTTCGCCCAGGTGGTCACCGACAGCGACATCGTCGCGTTGCAGCGGTTGCTGTCGAAGTTGGGCCGGTGAGGGGCCCGATGTCGACACCCGCCTCGTTCTCACCCACCGACCCCGCAGGTGCGGCTCACTTCGCCGAGCACGGCTGGTTGCTCACCGACACCCTCGACGCACCGCGGCTGGCCGAGGTGCGCGCCTGGGTCGACGAGATCATGGCGTGGCCCGACGAGGCCGGCGACTGGCTGCACTACCGCGAGCTCACCGACGACGGCCCGAAGCTGTGCCGCACCGAGAACTTCGTGCCGTTCCACGCCGGCATGCGCGCCCTGCTCACCACCGGCGACCTGCCCGCCACGGCCGCACTGGTGCTGGGTGAGCCGTCGGTGCTGTACAAGGAGAAGATCAACTACAAGCTCGCCGGTGGCGCCGGGTACGCCGCGCACCAGGATGCGCCCGCCTACCCGTTCATCGCGTCGCACGTGTCGTGCATGGTGGCCATCGACGACTCGCTGCTCGAGAACGGCTGCCTCGAGGTGGTCGACGCCCGCCATCAGGCGCTCATCCCCGGCGACGCGCGGGGCTGCATCCCGGCCGACGTGGAAGCGTCGATGACGTGGCAGCCGGTGGAGGTACGGGCCGGTCAGACGCTGTGGTTCCACTCGCTCACCCCACATCGCAGCGGCCCGAACTCGTCGTCGCTCGACCGGCGGGCCATCTACCCCACCTACAACGCGGCATCGGCCGGCGACCTGCGCGACGAGTACTACCGCGCCAAGTTGGCCGAGTTGGCGCAACGCGCACCGGGCGACACGGTGACGGTGTCGTTGATCGGCGACTTCCAGGGCCGCCCGGTCCGCTGACCCGACTCGGTCGCGAGTCGGTCGCGAGTCAGTCGCGGTAGCCCGGGTCGTCGGCGTCGAGGATGCCGCGCAGCGCGTGCAGGTGCAGGGCCCAGCCGTCGGGGTAGTCGCGCCACTGCTGGCACACCATCGCGGCGATGTCGTCGGGCACGACACTGAGCGGGCGTCCGGTCGACAGGGCGAGCACCTGCAGTTGGGCTGCGTGTTCGAGGTAGTACAACTCGTCGAACGCCTCGGCCACGCTGTCGGCCATCACCATCACGCCGTGGTTGGCCATGAACAGCACGCTCTTGCCGCCGTCGAAGAGGGCTGCCACTCGTTTGCCCTCGGTGTCGTCGAGCGCCATGCCGCTGTAGTGGCGGTCGTAGGCGATGCGACCGAAGAAGCGGCACGCGTTCTGGTCGAGCATCTGGAACTCGTAGTCGGCCAGGCAGGCGAGCGCCGTGGTGTGCGGCATATGGGTGTGCAGCACGACGCGAGCGTGGGGCACGTGCTGGTGCAGGTGGGCGTGCAGGTACCAGGCGGTGGGATCGACGTCGGGCCCGGGGCCGTGGGCGCCGGCTTCGTGGGCGTCGAGCAGCACGAGGCTGCTGGCGGTGATGCGCGAGAAGTGTGCGCCACGTGGGTTCAGCAGGAACCGGCTGCCGTCGGGTGAGACGGCGGCACTGAAGTGGTTGGCCACGCCTTCGTGGAAGTTCAGTCGGGCGGCCCAGCGGAACGCGGCAGCGAGGTCGAGGCGCGTCTCGGCCTCGAGAGCGGCCTGGTTCGCGGCGGCCGCGTCGCTCATTGCAGTCGGGACGGGAAGCCGGGGGCGCGCAGGTCGGTGCCGAGGGCGTCTTCCAGCAACTTCACCACCTGGGTCGACCAGGCCTCGGTGCCGTACTGCGACGCGGCGCGGATGAAGGTCTGCTCGGTGAGGCCGGCGAGTTCGAGCGGTACGCCGAATTCGCGGCCGAAGCCCATCGCGAAACCGAGATCCTTCAGGGCCAGGGCCATCGTGAACTGGATGTCGTACGAGCCGTTGAGGATGAGTTGGCCCTCGGTCTCGTGCACGAAGCTGTTGCCCGAGCTCTCCTTGATGGCCTCGTAGGCCTTGGCGAGGTCGAGGCCGCCACGCTTGGCCAGCATCAGTGCCTCGCCGATGCTGACGAGGTTGATGAAGGCGAGCATGTTGGTGATGACCTTGATGACCGCCGCGCTGCCGAGCGGGCCCATGTAGAGGATGGGGTTGCCGACGGCTTCGAGCAGGTGGCGGTGGCGGGCGAAGACCTCTTCGTCGCCGCCGACGAGCACCGTGATGTCGCCCTCGGCCGCCTTGTGCACGCCACCGGTGACGGGGCACTCGAGCATGCTGATGCCGTGCTCGGCGGCGAGGCCGGCCATGCGCATGGTCTCGCTCTGGTCGTTGGTGCTCATGTCGATCCAGGTGCCGCCCGAGCGCAGGCCGGCGAAGATGCCGTCGGGGCCGGTGGCCACCAGTTCGATCACGCGGGGCGAGGGCAGACAGGTGAACACCACGTCGCTGGCCTCGGCGACGCCCTTGGCGGTGTCGGCCCAGCGGGCGCCGGCTGCGACGAGTGAGTCGGCGAGCGAGCGGTTGATGTCGGTGACGGTGACCGGGTGCCCGGCGCGCACCAGCGATGCGGCGAGGTAGTTGCCGAGATTGCCGAGACCGATGAAGCCGACGTTCATGTTGTTCCCCTGGGGCTGTTCGCCGGCGCCACGTTGCACCGGTGCGACGGGCGACGCTACCAGTCGCCGGTTTCGCAGCAGCGGTGGCGCGGGCTCAGTCGAGGCCGGCGTACATCGATTCGATCTCGTCGGCGAAGCGGGCGTGGATGCCGCGGCGCTTCAGCTTCGAGGTGGGGGTGAGCAGGTCGCTGTCGGGCATCCACTCGTCACCCAGCAGCACGAACTTCTTGATCTGCTCCACCTGGGCGAACTGCTGGTTCACCACGTCGATGCCGGCCTGCACCTCGGCGAGCACCACAGGGTCGGCGGCGAGTTGCGCCAGTGGCGTGCCCTCTTTGCCGTGGGCCTTGGCCCACACTGCGGTGGCCTCGGGGTCGAGCACCAGCAGCGCCGAGCAGAACTTGCGGGCGTCGCCGATGGCGGCGGCCTGGCCCACCAGTGGGATGGTCTTCAGGGCGGCCTCGAGGTTGGCGGGGCTGATGTTCTTGCCGCCGGAGGTGATGATCAGTTCCTTCTTGCGGTCGACGATGTGCACGTAGCCGTTGGCGTCGATGGTGCCGATGTCGCCCGAGTGCAGCCAGCCGTCGATGAGGGTCTCAGCAGTCTTGTCGGCCTGCTTGAGGTAGCCCTGGAACACGTTGCCGCCGCGGCAGATGATCTCGCCGTCATCGGCGATGCGCACTTCACAGCCGGGGATCTCGCGACCCACCGAGCCGGGAATGTTGGCGTCCGGGCTCCACGTCATCGGCCCGCTCGACTCGCTCATGCCGTAGATCTCGCTCAGGGGCACGCCGATGGCGTTGTACCACTCGAGCACTTCACGCGGGATGGGCGCGGCGCCGGTGACGGCGATCTGCACCTCGTCGAGGCCCACCAGGCCGCGCACGGTGGTGAAGGCGACGGCGTCGAGGAACGACCAGGTGTCGAGTTGCTCCTGGGTGGCGGTGCCGGCGCGCTGGGCGGCCTTGATGGCGAGGGCTGCCTGCACACCCTCGTCGAACTTGGCCTTGCGGTCGGCGTCGGCGCTGAGCGCGGCGTTGACGCCGTTGTAGATCTTCTCCCACACGCGCGGCACGCCGAACACGATCTGGGGGTGCACGGCGCCGAGGTAGGCCGACAACTGGGCGGGGTCGGGGCAGCAGTAGACGCTGTAGCCGAGCAGGAAGCCCTGGTAGTGGCTCATCATCCGCTCGGCGATGTGGGCCATGGGCAGGTAGCTGACAGCACGCTTGCCGACGAAGCTCTCGAACGCGATGCAGCGGCGCAGCGACTCGACGGTGTACACGACGTTGTACTGGCTGATCATCACGCCCTTGGGCGGGCCGGTGGTGCCGCTGGTGTAGATGAGGGTGGCGATGTCGTCGGGTGAGGTGTCGGCCGCGAGCTGGGCGAGGTCGGCCCGGCCGTGGCTCATCAGTTCCTCGATGGGGTGCACGCCCTCGGGGTACACGCCGTCGGCGAGCGGCTCGATGACGAAGATGTGCTGCAGTTCGGGCAGTTCGGCGCGCACCTTCAGCATGCGCTCGAGGAAGCCGGCGTCCTCGACGATGGCGATCTCGGCCTCGGCGTGGTGCGAGAGGTACTGCACCTCTTCGGGCGACGACGAGTTGTAGATGCTGACCGGGGTGGCCCGCACGAACTGGGCGGCGAGGTCGAGCCAGTGGAAGTCGGGACGGTTGCGCATCATCAGCAGCACGCGCTCGCCGGTGTGCACGCCGAGTGCCTGCAGGCCG
Organism: Acidimicrobiaceae bacterium; assembly: GCA_040383925.1. Classification (GTDB taxonomy): domain Bacteria; phylum Actinomycetota; class Acidimicrobiia; order Acidimicrobiales; family Ilumatobacteraceae; genus VFMC01. Next base: position 8,356 of record JBEICS010000006.1, read on the forward strand.
GCCGCGGCAGCGGCGACCTGGTCGGCGAACTGGGCGAAGGTCCAGTGGTTCCAGGTACCGGGGGCGTCGCTGCGCATCGAGTGCAGCGCGGGCACATCGCCGTGGGCGGCGACCAGGTCGAGGAAGCGGCGGGGTGCGGTGGCCCCGGCAACGGCGGCGTCGATCTCGGCAATGGTGTCGGTCATGAGTTCATTCTCGCGCGACTTTCGGCGATGCGATACGGCCGAACGCCCGGTTCCTTGGCCCAGGGAACCCCCGGAAGAACTGGGTGTCCGGTTTGGGGTCGGGGTCGACAAGACAGCAGACTGCTTGTTACTCGCTGGTATACCCCAGCCGGCCCGAATTGTCTCTGATCGTCTCTGATCGTCGAGGAGTCCCCCATGACCACTGCTGTCATCGTCGATGCCATCCGCACCCCGCTCGGTCGCCGTAACGGCAAGTTGAAGGACTGGCACCCGGTCGACCTGGTGGCCGAGACCCTCAAGGCCCTCGTCGATCGCACGGGCATCGACCCCGGCCTCGTCGACGACGTGGTGATGGGCTGCGTGATGCAGGTGGGCGAGCAGGGCGTGAACGTCGCCCGCAACGCCGTGCTCGCCGCCGGCTGGCCCGACACGGTGCCCGGCACCACCATCGACCGGCAGTGCGGCTCGAGCCAGCAGGCAGCGCACTTCGCCGCCCAGGGCGTGATGGCCGGCGCGTACGACATCGTCGTGGCCTCGGGTGTGGAGGTGATGACCCGTGTGCCGATGGGGTCGTCGATGGCCGACGGCAAGTTCGGCTTCCCGTTCGGCCCGGCCGTGGGCGCCCGCTACGCCCCCGAGGGCGGCCTCGTGCCGCAGGGCATCTCGGCCGAGTTGATCGCCGATCAGTGGGGCATCAGCCGCGACGACATGGACGCGTTCGGCGTGCGGTCGCAGGCCTACGCCGCCCGCGCCACTGCCGAGGGTCGCTTCCAGCGCGAGATCCTGCCGGTGATGGGTGCCGACGGGGCGATGATGTCCATCGACGAGGGTCTGCGCGACACCACGATGGAGAGCCTCGGCAAGCTGAAGCCGTCGTTCCGTCCCGAGGAAGAGGGTGGCCGGGTCACGGCCGGCAACTCGTCGCAGATCACCGACGGTGCCGCCTCGATCCTCATCATGAGCGAAGAGCGGGCCAAGCAGCTCGGCCTCACCCCCCGTGCCCGCTTCGTCGACTTCTCGCTGGCGGGTGCCGACCCCCGACTCATGCTCACCGCCCCCATCCCCGCCACCCACAAGGTGCTCGGCCGGGCCGGCATGACCATGGACCAGATCGACCTCGTCGAGATCAATGAGGCGTTCGCCTCGGTGGTGCTGGCGTGGGAGAAGGAACTCCACCCCGACATGGACCGGGTGAACGTGAACGGCGGCGCCATCGCCCTCGGTCACCCGCTCGGTGCCTCGGGCGCCCGGTTGATGACCACGCTGCTCAACGAACTCGAGCGCACCGGCGGCCGCTACGGCCTGCAGACGATGTGCGAGGGCGGCGGCATGGCCAACGCCACCATCATCGAACGCCTCGGCTGAGCCGAGGCAGGATCCTCGCCGGATCCGGGTCGCGTACCCGCATCGCTAGGCTGTCCACATGCCTGCCTTCTCGACCGTCATCTGGGTGGCTGTGGGCATCCTCATGGGCGTCGGCCTGTGGAAAACCGGGTTCGGGCTGCTGCGGAGCATGACCACCCCCATTCCTCCCCCGCCACCCGCCGGTGAGATGCGCAGGGTGAACGTGCGGTATCGGTGCAGTGTCTGCGGGTTGGAGATCAAGTTGACACTTGCACCCGACGAGGACCCACCCCCGCCGCGGCACTGCCTCGAGGACATGATCATCATGGCCCCGCTCTTCGACTGACGTCCACAGGCTGTGGACAACCTTGTGACCGAATGACAGCGGTGTAAGCCGCTGATCAGGGTGCGGGCGGGCCCGCTAGCGCCATTTGGTGGCGGTGTACAGGCCACCCAGCAGGAACCCGAGGCCGATCAGCACGGGCAGGTTCGAGTCGGTCCACACGATGTAGCGCAGCAGGATGGTGAGCGCACCGAGGCCGATGAGCACGGCCATCAAGATGGGCACCCACCGCGGGCTCTCGTGCATGGCAGCCGGCGTGGGCGGGGTGTAACGCGACGACGCCGACGGGTGGTGCTCGGGGCTGGGGGCGGGGCGCGAACCGGGCGTCGTGCCCTTCGGAGTCACTCGGCCCGACGTCGTTCTCTTGGGAGGCGGCACGAGACGGGAGTCTACGCTGTGACCGTGCCCGGCCCGCGCGTCCTCGTGATCGACAGCTACGACAGCTTCGTCTACAACCTCGTGCAGTACCTGGGCGAACTCGGTGCCGACCCCATCGTCGTGCGCAACGATGAACTCACCGTCGACGAGGCGTTGGCGCTGGCGCCCGACGCCGTGCTGCTGTCGCCCGGCCCGGGCCGTCCCGAGGATGCGGGCATCATCTGCGCCGCCATCCCGGCGTTCGCCGAGCGGGGCGTGCCGGTGTTCGGCGTGTGCCTGGGCCATCAGGCCATCGGCCACGTGTTCGGGGCCTCGGTGGTGCGAGCGCCGCACCTCATGCACGGCAAGACCTCGGCAGTGGTGCACCACGGTCTTGGCGTGTTCGCCGGGCTGCCGTCACCGCTCACCGCCACCCGGTACCACAGCCTCGTCATCGATCCGGCCACGATGCCCGAGTGCCTGGAGGTGACCGCGACCACCGACGACGGCATCATCATGGGTGTGCGGCACCGCACGCTGCCGGTGGAGGGTGTGCAGTTCCACCCCGAGAGCATCCTCACTGCCTCGGGCCACGATCTGCTGCTGCACTTCCTCGACCGCGTACCCGCCCGCTGACGCAGGCGTCGCCCGGCCGGCTGGGCCGCCTCAGGGGCCCGGCGGCAGCGTGGTGGTGGTCGTGGTGGTGGTGGTCGTGGTGCTGGTGGTCGTTGTCGTGCTGGTGGTGGACGTGCTGGGTGGTGCGACCGCTCGTCCAACCTGCAGGCCGATCATCGTGGTCGGGTTCACCTTCGTGCCCGGCGGGATGCTCTGCGAGATGACCAGCCCGGCGTTGGCATCGCCGGCGGGCACATTGACATAGGTGACGTTCACCTGCAGGCCCTTGCTGGTGATGGTGGTGCGGGCGACGGCCTCGGTGAGACCGACCACGGCATCGACCGTGACCTGCTCGGGGCCGCTCGACACGATGAGGGTGATGGCGCCGCCGACGGCGAGCTGGCCACCGGCAGCGGGTTCGGTGCGGATGACGAGGTCTTTCGCCACGGTGGGGCTGGCCTCGGTCTTGGTGGTGACGACGAAGGTGAACGGTGCGCCCTGCAGCGTGGCGGTGGCGTTGGCCACCTGCTGGTTGGCGACATCGGGAATGGTCTGGGTGTTGGGGCCACCCGACAGCACGATGGCCACGGGCGAACCGACCTTCAGCGACGTGGTTGCCGCCGGGTCGGTGCGCAGCACCGTGTCCTTCGGTTGGTCCGACGTCTCGGAGGTGATGGCGCCCACGACGAAGCCGGCCTCGGTGATGATGCGCTTGGCCTCTTCGAGGTTCTGTCCGGTCACATCGGGGACGGGCACGGGCTGCTTCGGCGGGTTGAAGAACACCTTCACGACCGTGCCCTCCTGCACCACCGTGTTGGCGGGCGGGTCGGTCTGGTACACCTGGTTCTCGGGCACTTCGGCGTTCTCGAGCGCTACCGGCTCGATCGACAGGCCGGCGTCGCTGAGGGTCTTGCTGGCCACCTCGTAGTCGAGGCCCACCACGTTCGGCACCGTGGCGCTGACCGGGGTGCCGCTGTCGCCGTCGTCCTTGGTGAGCGCGTTGTAGAGGAAGATGCCGCCGACGACGAGGCCGACCACCACCAGGAACCCGAGTGCTGCGTACAGTCCGTTGCGGTTGCGCGGCGGGGGCCCGTAGGCCTGCTGGTACTGCTGGGGCATGGCCGTGGTGCGCTGCATCGCCGCGGTGGCCTGGTAGGCGGCCTGGCCGCCTGCCTGCCCGGGTGCCTGTGCTGGCAGGGCGACGGTGGCGGCGGGCGGGGTGATGGCGGCCAGCGCCTGCACGGGCTCGCCAGCGCGGAAGCGGCGCAGGTCGGCGCGCAGGGCCTCGGCGTCGGGGTAACGCATCGCCGGGTTCTTGGCGAGCAACTTGGCGACGATGGCCTCGAACGGCTTGGGGATGTCGGCGATGAGCTGGTTCAGTGGCTGCGGTGCGTCGTGCACCTGCTTGTAGGCGATGCCCACCGGGTTGTCGCCGCTGAACGGCGGCTTACCGGCCACCATCTCGTACAGCACGATGCCGAGCGAGTAGAGGTCGCTGCGCGGGTCGGGCTGGGCGCCCTGGGCCTGCTCGGGCGAGAAGTAGGTGGCGGTTCCCATCACCGAACCGACCTGGGTGAGGTTGGCTTCGGTGGGGGCGTTCATGGCGCGGGCGATACCGAAGTCGGCCACCTTCACCTGACCGGCCGAGCCGATGAGGATGTTCGCCGGCTTGATGTCGCGGTGCACCACGCCGTTGCGGTGAGCGAAGCCGAGCGCGGCCGACACCTCGCTGGCGATCTCGGCGGCCTGCACCGAACTGATGCGGCCGTTGGCGCGCAGGATGTCGGCGAGGGTGCGGCCCTGCACGTACTCCATCGCCATGAAATAGGTGTTCGAGTACTTGCCCCAGTCGTAGACGCTGACGATGTTGGGGTGGTTGAGGTTGGCGGCGGCCTGGGCTTCGCGGCGGAACCGTTCGACGAAGTTCGGGTCGGTGGCGAACTCGGGGAACAGCACCTTGATGGCGACCGGTCGGTCGAGCAACTGATCGCGAGCCAGGAAGACGTCGGCCATGCCGCCGCGCCCGATCCGGTTGAGGATCACGTAGCGCTCGTTCAGCACGATCCGTTCGTTGTTGTCGGTCACGATTGCCTACTTCGCGGACGAGCGCCGCCCAGAGAATGGTGGGCGAAGGATACCCAGGTCAGGTCGCTCACGGTTGCGCGGCCTGTTGTGGGGTGGGAGTGGTGGCTTCGGCGCCGAGCAGATAGTCGAGCACCTGTTTGGCGATGGGGCCGGCCAGCTTGCCGCCGGTGCCGGCGCTGATCTCGTCGTTGGTGCCCTTCAGCATCACGGCGATGGCGTAGCGCGGGGCCTCGGCGGGGGCGAAGCCGATGATCCATGCGTGCGATCGTTCCGGTTCGCCCGTTGCGTTCAACTGGGCCGTGCCCGTTTTCGCGGCGGCCTGGATGCCGTTGGCGAGTTGCATTGGTTTGCCGGTGCCCCTGTTCACCACTTCGATCATCATGCTGGTGAGTTGGGCCGAGGTGGTGGCGGTGATGGGGGTCTTCCACACCGACGGTGTGGTGCGCTGCAGTACGCGGCCGTCGTGGTACAGCGTGGCGTCGACGGTGTAGGGCGTCATCATCCGGCCCTGGTTGGCGACGGTGGCGGCCACCATGGCCATGTGCAGCGGCACCATCGTGTCGTTGCCCTGGCCGAAGCCGCCGATGGCGAGCAGCGGCAGGTTGTCGGTGAAGTCGCCCACCTGGCCGAAGTTGCTGGCGACGGCGCCGGGCAGGTCGAGCGGCAGTTTCTCGCCGATGCCCCACCGCTGGGTGCCGGCCACCATGCGTTCGGGGCCGAGCTCGATGGCCATCTCGGCGAACGGCGTGTTGCAGCTGCGGTAGAACACCTCGGCCATGGTGCCGCCGCACTCCTTGCCGCCGTAGTTCTGGATGGGGTCGGTGGTCTGCGGTGGCACGTACTCGCTCACGACAGGGAAGACCCGGTCCATGGTGGTGACACCGGCTTCGAGGGCGGTGGCGGTGGTGATGACCTTGAAGCTCGACCCGGGCATGTAGCGCTCTTGGTAGGCGTTGGCCAGCAGCGGTTTGCCGGGGTAGTTGTTCAGGAAGTCGAGCACGTCGCCGGCCTGGCTCGAGTTGTGCACGGCGACGAGGTTGGGGTCGTAGGTGGGGTTGCTGTACATCGCCAGCACGGCACCCGTGGAGGGCTCCATCACCACCACGGTGCCTTCCCGTCCGGCCAGCGCCTGGGCGGCCACCAGCTGGGCGTCGGCGCGCAGGGTGAGCACCACCGAGCCGCTGGTGTCGGGCGTGTCGAGGATGTTGGGGATGCCCTGGATCTGCTGGGCGGCAGTGGTGCCCATCAGCACGTCGCCCTTGGTGCGCTCGAGCAGTGTGCTGCCGTAGCTGAACGTGTAGTAGCCGGTGACGTTCGCGAACAGCTCGCCGGTGGGGTACTCGCGCTGGTAGACGAATTCGTCGTCGGGGTCGGTGACGGGCACGTTGCGAGCCACCACCACCCCGTCGGCGGTGACGATGGGGCCGCGGGGCCGGTTGAAGTCGCGGATGGTCTGGCGGTTGTTGCGCGGGTCGGTGGTGAGGGCCTCCTCCTTGCCCACCTGCAGCACGTTCAACTGCACGAACAGGGCGATGTAGCAGACGATCAGGCCGATGGCGAGGTGGCGGATCTTGGCGTTCATCGCGCGGCCTTCGCGGCGCGTCGTTGGGTGCGGCGTTCGAGCCTGCGGGCCCGCCGGGCCTCCAGTCGTTCGCCGACGGTGAGCGTGTCGGGCACCTCACCCAACTGGCGGGCGGTGGAGTCGCTGATGCGCACCAGCAGCGCCAAGATGATGTAGTTGGCCAGCAGGCTGGAGCCGCCGTAGCTGACGAACGGCAGGGTGATACCGGTGAGCGGTACGACGCGGATGACACCGCCGATGATGATGAACGCCTGGATGCCGACGATGGCGGTGAGGCCGGTGGCGAGGATCTTCTCGAACGGTCGCTCGGCGCGGATGGCGATGCGCAGGCCGGCACCGATGATGAGCAGGAAGGCGATGAGGATGCCGGTGGCACCGATGAGGCCGAGCTCTTCGCCGATGGCGGCGAAGATGAAGTCGTTCTTCACCTCGGGGATCTTGTTGGGGCTGCCGAGGCCGAGGCCGGTGCCCCCCACGCCGCCGTTGGCGAGCGCGAACATCGACTGGATGATCTGGTAGCCGCGGCCCTCGTAGTAGGGCCACGGGTCGCGCCAGATGGTGACGCGGGTCTGCACGTTGGCGAACGTCTTCCACGCGACGA
>JBEICS010000007.1:0-15302 GCA_040383925.1 Acidimicrobiaceae bacterium
ACCACCGGTGTATCGACACCGTCGGCCGCGAGGCGGGCGAGGATGTCGGGAACGAGCGCCAGGTGCGAGCCCGACAGGATGGACAGGCCGATCACGTCGGGGTCTTCGTCGAGCGCTGCCGCGGCGATCTGCTCGGGCGTGCTACGGATGCCGGCGTACACCACTTCCATACCGGCGTCGCGAGCCGCGACGGCGATCTGCTCGGCGCCGTTCGAGTGGCCGTCGAGGCCGGGCTTGGCCACCAGGAACTTGGGCGGGCCGCCGGCGATGGTCTTCACGAACGCAGCCACCTCGGCCAGCTCGCCCACCCGCTTGCCCACCGCAGCCGACACACCCGTCGGGGCGCGGTACTCGCCGAACACCTCGCGCAGGGCCGTGCCCCACTCGCCGGTGGTGCCGCCGGCCCGGGCGAAGGCGATGGACGGCTCCATGATGTTGTCGCCCTCGCGGGCGGCGCGGCGCAGTTCGTCGAGCGCAGCCGTCACGGCCGCGTTGTCGCGTGCTGCCCGCCAGGCCTGCACGTCGGCCACGGTCTCGGCCTCGAGCGCCGGGTCGACGGTGAGGATGTTGTCGCTGCCGCCCAGCGGCGACACCTCGGTCTCGCGATACGCGTTCAGACCCACCACGGTCTGGTCGCCCGCCTCGATGCGCCTGGTGCGCTCGGCCATCGACCGCACCAGGCGGCCCTTCAGTTCGTCGATGGCAGCGAAGGCGCCGCCCAGCGCCAGCACCTCGTTCAGTTCGTCCCATGCGGCGTCGCGCAGCTCGGCGGTGCGGGCCTCGACCACGTGCGAGCCGTCGAAGATGTCGCCGTACTCCAGCAGGTCGGTCTCGAACGCGAGCACCTGTTGCATCCGCAACGACCACTGCTGATCCCACGGGCGGGGCAGGCCGAGGGCCTCGTTCCACGCGGGCAGCTGCACACTGCGCGCCCGGGCCTTCTTCGACAGCGTGACCGCCAGCATCTCGAGCACGATGCGCTGCACGTTGTTCTCGGGCTGGGCCTCGGTGAGACCGAGGCTGTTCACCTGCACGCCGTAGCGGAAGCGGCGGGCCTTGGCGTCGGTGACGCCGTAGCGCTCGAGGCCGATGCGGTCCCACAGATCGGTGAAGGCGCGCATCTTGCACACCTCTTCGATGAAGCGGATGCCGGCGTTGACGAAGAACGAGATCGAGCCGAACACCTGGGCGAACTGCTCGGGCTGGACCTGGCCGCTGGCCTGCACGGCATCGAGGATGTCGACCGCGGTGGCGAGCGAGTAGGCGATCTCCTGCACCGGCGTGGCCCCGGCCTCCTGCAGGTGGTACGAGCACACGTTCATCGGGTTCCACTTGGGCGCATGGTTGGCGCACCACGCCACCATGTCGACGATGAGCCGCTTGCTGGGCTCGGGCGGGAAGATGTACGTGCCGCGCGACAGGTACTCCTTCACGATGTCGTTCTGTGTGGTGCCGCGCAGGGCCGCCGGCGGCACCCCCTGCTCGTCGGCGTTGGCCACGTAGAGCGCCAGCAGCCAGGCGGCCGTGGCGTTGATGGTCATCGACGTGTTCATGGTGCCGGGCGGGATGGCCTCGAGCAGCGTGCGCATGTGGCCGAGGTGCGCCACCGGCACACCCACCTTGCCCACCTCGCCGCGGGCGATGACGGCGTCGGGGTCGTAGCCGGTCTGGGTGGGCAGGTCGAATGCGATCGACAGGCCGGTCTGGCCCTTGGCCAGATTGGTGCGGTACAGCTCGTTGCTCTTCCGGGCGGTGGAGTGCCCGGAGTAGGTACGCATCAACCAGGGTTCGTCGCGGCCTGTCATCCCCTCAGTGTTACCCAGCGGTAGGCGCGATGACCACCTCGGCGCTCGTCGGCGACAGCGCCACCACCTGCACGGTCCACGACGGGCCCCATCCCTCCACCACCAACGACTCGCCGTCGCCGAGCAGGTCGGTGTGCGGTGCCTCCGAACCGATCGGCCGCTGGATGCGCAGCACACCCGGTCCGGCCTGGTCGGTGGTGGCGTCGCTGACCAGGTGCACGGCCACACCGGCCGACGGCAGGTGATCGTGGAGTCCGGTGGGGGAGAGGTACTCGATCGACACCAGCCGGTGGTCTCCGAGGCGGATGACGGCGAGGCGTGGCGGTCGCGACACCTGATTACCGCCGATGATCGGGGTGCTCGCCGGCGCCAGACGCACTGTTGTGGGCGCTGCCGGGCCAGCGATGCCATCGACCACGACCACATCGTCGCGGTCGAGCCAGCCGAGGTCGAGCCGGTTGATGCCGAGGGTGTCGGGCGCATCGCGCCGTTCCGGGTCGACCGCCCGCGGCGCCGCCGAGTCGCTCATCACATCGAGCGCGCTGGTGTAGGCCAGTTCGGTGCCCGTGCCGTCCGCGGTGCTGCGGCCCACCACGATGCCCGAGTGCGGCAGGCCCAGCGTGTGGCCGAGTTCGTGCTCGATCAGGTCGAGCAGCGGCACACGCCCCCAGTCGGGGCTGAAGTCGCTGGCGCCCACGTAGGCCGCGCGACCCGTGGTGCGGGCTGCGCAGGTGCCGGTGCACTCGAAGAACGTCCCCGGCCTACCCCAGCCGCCCGACAGGTTGCCGACGTGTTCGGCGTCGGCCACAGCGAGCACGATGTCGGCCTCGGTCGACGACCGGCGCAGCGCCGCGTCGACGCAGTCGTCGGCGCTGTCGTCGTCGTCCATCGCGTAGGTCTGGCCGGCCTGGAAGCGCATGTCGTAGCGCTCGAACGAGATGGTGGCGAAGTAGTCGTGCACCCGGGCGCCGATCGCATCGACGATCTGCTGGGGTTCGAGGTCGAGTCGCAGGGTCATGTCGCCGTAGAGCGGCTCGGTGGTGGTGAGCGGCACCGCGCACACCCACACCTCCACCACATCGACCGCAGGCGCCGGGGTGTCGGTGGTGAGGCGCTCGAACAGATCGGGCCCTGGCACGGTGGTGGGCGGTCCGGCGTCGAGCGAGGCGCAACCGGCCGCGAGCGCGGTCATGGCGAGCCCGACCGCCGCCCCCCGGGAGAAAATCTTCAAGAAATGCTCAAGTCGTCCGCGCAGTACACCGATACCTCTCGCACAACGGTGTGGTCGCCAGGTCTCTGCGAGAGATCGATGGCGAGCAGGCGGACCGGTGTGGGAGCGATTTCGGCGGTCACTGCCCATATCGGATGCTGGTGTCGGTGGCCGGCGGAGGTCACCGGCACCGCACCGTTGTCCCCGTTCGTCGGAGCGGGTCATCGCACCGCCTCGGCCAACAGCTCGACGTAGGCGCTGCGGGGCACGTCGATCGCGCCGAGCGAGCGCAGGTGATCGGTGGTCCACTGCACGTCGAGCAGCATGAAACCCTGCTCGCGCAACGTGTCGACCAACGCCACGAGCGCCACCTTCGACGCATCACGGGCGTGCGAGAACATCGACTCGCCGGCGAAGAAGCGGTTGATGGCCACGCCGTAGAGGCCGCCCACCAGCACCCCGTCGAGATAGGTCTCCACCGAATGGGCCCAGCCGAGCCGGTGCAATCGTTCGTACGCGTTCACGAACGTCGGCGTGATCCACCCGTTGGGTCGGTGCGGGTCGCCGCACTGTTCCATCACGGCACGGAACGAGGTGTCGATGCGCACCTCGTAGCGGCGCATGCTGCGGCGGAGCGAGCGGTGCACGACGAGGCCGTCGAGTGGCAGGACACCCCGTGGGTCGGGCGACCACCAGCCGACCATCCGCTTGCGGATCGGCATGGGGAACAGGCCCAGTCGGTAGGCAGACAGGAGGGTGCCCGGTTCGAGGTCGGCACCCACCGCGCACAGCCCGTCGTCGTCGGCCGTGTCGGGCCGTGGGAGGCGCCACTGGGTCGGCGACGGCTCCTCCGGTACGCGCCACGTGCTCACCCTCGCATCATGCCGCGTGCAGCCGGCCACCGAGCGGCTTGCCGTGCGGTGTCGTGAGGACCCGCTGCTCCGTCCTCCCTCGTCGGACGTGTCGGCGTTGCCCCTTCGATGGGCTTGAATGGCGCGGTGAGCGACGAGTGCGGGTGTCGGCCGATGGGATCGATGGCGATCTTCGTCCGAGGGTCGGCGCGGTTGCTGGGGGCGGCAGTGCTGCATCTGGTCGAGTTCCTCTCCGGTGGCGCGTCGGTCGATTCGGGGTCGGTCGACACGCCCCGTCGCCGACTCTTCGGGATGGTGTTCTGGCGTCGTTCGCAGGCCGCTCGCTTCGGTGAGGCGGCTCGGCGGGCCGAGGCGTGGAGTGCCCTCGGCGGTGGGTGGTTCCGTCTGAGCGGAGGTCATCTGGTGGCGCGGAACGACTGGGTGTCGCCGCCGGCAAAGGTGGGTGCGCAGCGATCGCTCGGGCCCTTCATCGTGACCTGTGTCGGAATGGACAGCGAGTGCGTCACCCTGGTGCAGCGGCGGGTTACCGCGGCCGCTGCCCGAACAGCCGAGCAGGGGACGGTGGGTCTGTGAGCGCTTCTGCCGGTCGCAGCGTCGGCCACAGAGACACGGACGGTGCCGGGTGACGAAGGAGTGCACGCGGCATTCGTTCTGGGTGTCGGGTCCCGATTTCCATGGTGCCGCTGCGATCGGAGGAGTTGCCGCGCTGCCGATCATGCTGGTGAACGGAATCCTTGCGGCCGTGGTGTTCGTGCTCGTGTCGTTGTTCGTCTGCTGGCGGTCGGCCCGACTGGGTGTCGAGGTGTGCCCCACACGAGGAGTACTGGTCCTGCACCACTTCTGGGGAACGCGGAGCGTGCCGGTCGGTGACGTGAGCGGCGCTCACGTGGTGCTGCGACGCGATCGGCGGTTCGAACTCGCCGTCGGATCCGAACTCGTCCTGCTCCCCGGCGTGGGCCTGCCGGGCAGCCGGACCCTCACCGAGCGCGACCGGCTCTGGTTGAAGAAGCTCGATGTGTTCCTCGACGCACTCGTCGACGCTGGTGTCGACGCTCACGTGGTGGCTGCAGTCCGGACCAGCTGCCGACCGGGTTCTCCGTAGCGACCGAGCCCGGTCTGGCTGTTGGATGCCCTGCCGCCTCTGGCCGCCGGACGGGGCGGTGTCAGTAGGTGTAGAAGCCGCGGGCGGTCTTGCGGCCGAGGTGGCCGGCGGCGACCATGCGGCGCAGCGTGGGCACTGCGGCGTAGTTGGGGTCGCGGAACTCGGCGTACAGGGCGTCGAGGATGGCGAGCGACGTGTCGAGGCCGACGAGGTCGAGCAGCGCGAACGGGCCCATCGGGAAGTTGCAGCCGCCCTTCATGGCGGTGTCGATGGCTTCCATGCCGGCCGTGCCCTGCTCGAGCATGCGCACCGCGTTGTTCAGGTAGGGGAACAGCAGGGCGTTCACGATGAAGCCGGCGCGGTCGGCGACGGCGACGGCGTCCTTGCCGCACGAGGTGGCGAACTCGGTGGCCGTGGCGACGGTGTCGTCGCTGGCGGTGAGCGGCCGGATGATCTCGACGAGCTTCATCATCGGCGCCGGGTTGAAGAAGTGGACGCCGCACACCCGGTCGGGGCGCTGGGTGGCCATGGCCAATTCGACCACCGGCAGGGTGGAGGTGTTGGTGGCGATGATGGCGTCGGCCTTGAGCACGCTGTCGAGTTCGGCGACGAGCGCACGCTTCACGGCCAGGTCTTCGACGACCGACTCGATGACCAGGTCGCAGTCGGCCAGGTCGGCCAACTGGTCGGTGGCGGTGATGCGCCCGAGGATGGCGGTGCGCTCCTCGTCGGTGGCCTTGCCGCGCTCGACCGCCTTGGCCAGGCTGCGGCCCAGGCCGCTCACCATCGCATCGGCGCTCGACTGGGTGCGCGAACGCACCACCACGTCGTACCCAGCACGGGCGGCCACCTCGGCCAGGCCCGCGCCCATGATGCCCGACCCGACCACACCGACGCGCTTGACTGTTGCCATGTCCGGCATGGTACCTACTCATGGGTAACTTCTCCCAAGCGCACGACGGCCCCGACGTGCTGGCCACCTTGTCGTTCTTCATGGAGCTCGACCGCCTGAAGGCCGTCGAGCGGCGCAACCACCTCGCCGACGGCAGCCGCCGCGAGAACACCGCCGAGCACTCGTGGCATCTCGGGATGGCGGCGCTGGTGTTCGCGCCCTACGCGACCGAGCCGGTCGATGTGGGCCGAGCCGTGGCGATGGCCCTGGCCCACGACATCGTCGAGATCGATGCCGGCGACACCTTCGCCTACGACCAGGGGGCCGATGCGGCGTCGAAAGAGGAGCGCGAGAACGCCGCCGCCGACCGCATCTTCGGCTTGCTGCCCGCCCCGCACGGCCAGTACCTGCGCGACCTGTGGGACGAGTACGAGCGTGGCGACACGCCCGAGGCGCGCTTCGTGATGGCCATCGATCGCATGGCGCCGATGATGCTGAACCTCGCCGAGGGCGGCAGCACCTGGCGCGAGCACGGGGTGAACCGCCAGCGGGTGATCGAGCGCAACGGCCCGCACGTGGAGCCGGCCCTGCCCGGCGTGTGGGCGCACGCGCTCGCTCTGCTGCAGGAGTGGGACGACAGCGAGGTTTCACCGTGAGTTCACCGGCAGTCGGTCGATGCTCCATGAGCCTCTCGGTACGGTGATCTCGTGAACCGCCCGAGCCGCGACGACGCCGATGTCGCCGTCTCCCTCCCCCTCGACGACCCACGTCGGCTCGTCCGGCTCGATGCGGTGCACAACTTCCGCGACCTCGGTGGCTACCCGGCGCGCGACGGCTCCACCACTCGGTGGGGCACGCTGTTCCGTTCCGACGGGCTGTACCGCCTCACCGACGACGACCGCGAGATCGTGCGTGGCCTGGGCCTGGTGACGGTCATCGATCTGCGCTCGCAGACCGAACTCGACGAACGCGGCCGGTTCCCCCACGAGGCGGTGCCGGTCGACTTCCTCCACCTGCCGGTCATCGACACCACCTGGGAGCACTACGCCGACGCCGCCGACATGGAAGCGGTCGACTTCCTGACGATGGCGTACACCGAGATGATCGAAGTGGGTTGGCCGCGGTTCGCTGCCGCCATCCACGCGTTGGCCCGACCCGCAGCACTGCCCGCCGTATTCCACTGCGCTGCCGGCAAGGACCGCACCGGACTGCTGGCTGCCATGGTGCTGAGCGCACTCGGCGTGCCCCGACTCGTGGTGCTGCACGACTATGCCCTCACCACCGCCGGGATGCAGCGCATGCGCGAATGGGTGCTGCGCGAGTCACCCGAGATGGCAGCCCGCATGATGGATGCGCCCGACGCGTTCATGGCAGCAGCGCCCGAGGCGCTCGACATCATTCTCAGTCGCCTCTGTGCCGAACACGGATCGATCGAGCAGTACCTCGTCAGCATCGGGGTGAGTCTCGAGGTGCAGCACCGTCTGGCCGACCTGTTGCTGGAGCCGGTGCCCCAACCGGCCTGACCCCACGCCGCCCCCACGGGGCGTACGCTCGGGCCATGACCAGCATCATCGCACTCCAGGGCGGCGGCCCCTTCTCGGCGAACGACGACCTCGACCGTCGCATCCTCGGCGCGGTGGGCGCCACCCGCGTGGTGGTGCTGCCGACGGCCGATGCGTTCGAGCACCCCGAGCGGCTGATCGCCGCTGCCCAGCCGTGGGCCGAGCGGATGGGTGTGACGATCGAGGCGCTGATGGTGATGCGCCGTGGCGAGGCACTCGATGCGCCGACGGCCGAGATCGTGCGTGCCGCCCGTGCTGTCTACCTCGTGGGCGATCAGCAGTTGCACCTGCGCTCGGTGCTGAAGGACACGCCGCTGTGGGAGGCCATCGTCGACGTGCCCGCTCGCGGTGGTGCGGTGGTTGGTGTGGGCGGCAGCGCCTCGGCGCTGTGCGACCCGATGGTCGACCCGCGCGGCGGTGCGTTCACGCTCGGCCTCGGCCTGGTGACCGACCTCGCCTTCGTGAGCGATGCCGAGACGTACTCGGCCGACCGCCTGCACCGCACGCTGGCACTCGCCAACACAGCGGTGGTCTGTGCGCCCAGCGGTGCAGGGTTGCTGCACCACGACGGCAGCTGGGAGCGTGTGGGCGAGGTCGACGTGCGCGGCGACCTGCGCTGAGCCGACCTCGGCTGGTCAGCTCTGCGTGCCTGATCAGCTCTGGGTAATGGTGATCGACTCGATGACGATCTCGGCGAGCGGCGGCACGCCGTTCTGGGCGAGCGGGTCGGCGAGGTTCTCGAGCGCCTGCACCGTGGTGTCGAAGCCCTTGGTGACGGTACCGAGAATGCTGTAGCTCGGCGGCAGCGCCACGCCCTGGTCGCCGGTGATGATGAACCACTGGCCGCCGCCGGAATCGGCCGAGCCGGTGTTGGCCATGGCGATGACACCCTCGGCGTAGTCGCCGGCTGACGGGAGTTCGTCGGGCACGTTGTAGCCCGGGGCGTCCTCGTCGTCGCCGGGTCGGCCGCACTGCACGACGAAGTCCTTCAGCACCCGGTGGCAACCGGTGCCGTCGTAGTAGTGGTAGCGGGCGAGCGTGACGAAGTTGTTCACGTTGCCAGGTGCGTTCGCGGTGTCGAGCGTGATGGTGAAGCTGCCCTTGTTGGTGACCACTTCGGCGGTGTAGGTGGCAGCCGGGTCGATGCACAACTGCGGCGCACCCTCGAACGTGTCGGTCTTTTCGCTGCTGCCGTCGTCGGCCGGGCACGGGGCCGTTCCGTAGGCGAACTCCTTCACCTCGGTGGTGGTGGGCGCAGCCGTGGTGGTGGGGCCCTCGGTGGTGGTGGTGGCGTTCGGGTCGGTGGTGGTGGGGGCCAGCGTCGTGTCGACCACTGCCGTGGTGGTGGCACCTGAGGTGGTGTCGGCGGCGTCGTCGTCGTCGCCGACGAACTGGGCCGCGACGAAGAGCAACACGAGCGCTGCCACCACGGCGATGCCGATCTGGAGGCCGCGCTTGCGTGTCTTGTCGCGTCGGGCCTGGTGGGCCAGCTCCTCGAGCCGCTTCTGACGGTTGGCCTTTTGACGTTCGCGCTTGGTGGTACCCACGAGCACGGCAGGTTAGCGGCCCGCTCCCGCGCACCGGCCAGCGGCAACGACAGTTCAAGCCGCGCGCCGTGCGTGCCGACATTGAGAACGGACGGTTCTTCGCGGAGGTGCCGTCGCGGCACGGCGGATCACGGACGAACTCACATGATGGAACGGACACCACGCAGCGGGAGGGCCCTTGCCCTGGCCAGTGCTGTCTTCGGCGCGTCGTGGCTGGGATGGCGGATCGTGGCCTCGTTCTCGGGCGCGCCACTGTGGCTGGCGGTCGCTGCGCTCGCTGTGGAAGTGGTGGGATTCGCCGCGTTCGGCCTGCTGGTGTGGGCGCTGTGGCCCGACCGTGAGGCCGTGCGCTCGGAAGGGGACCCGACGAGCGACGTGACCGGGTTCGCTGCGGCTGAGCCCGAGACGAGCGTGCCCGAGGTGACCGTCGTCGTGCGGTGCGGGTCGGGTTCGATCGACGCCATTCGCGGCACGGCGCTGGCGGCGCGCCCACTGGGCTTGGTGCTCTTGCTCGACGACTCGACGCTCGGGCGGACCGACCTCGTCGAGATGGCCAGTCGTGGAGCCGTGGAGGTGCACCGTCGCGCTGTCGACGAGTCGGTCGACCCGCTGGTGTCGGTTGCCAGAGCGGCGACCACCGAGGCGTTGGTGCTGCTCGATGCCGGACAGGTGCCCGCGCCCGACCTGGCGCGCCGACTGTCGCGATGGTTCGGGCCGGACGTGGCGGCGGTGCAGGGCGGGGTGCGTGGTGTCGACGGTCGACGCACGACCGAGCATCGGGCTCCGTTCGCGCACGAACTCGCAGTCGGCCTGGGCGCTCGCGGCGTCGCCTCGCTGCAGGGTGGCGGTGCGCTGTTGCGGCGCTCGGCGATCGCCTTGCTCGACGACCAGGCGGTTCCGAGCAGCCCGACCGCCGCGATGGGCCATCAGCGGCTGACCCTCGCTCTGTTCGCCGCCGGGTGGCGCATCGCTGCGTCGAACGAGGCAGTGGTGGCGGTTCCGGCACCGCTGATCTCGCCCGCAGCCGAGTCGGTGGCTTCGCCCAGCGACCCGGTGGCAGCGGAAGGCAGGCGGGCCGATGAGGCGTGTGCAGCGCGCCTGGGCCTGTCGGCCGCCCTCGCCCGTCGCACGATGTCGTGTCTCACGCCTGCACAACGCGGTGCCCTGCTGGCTGGGGCGGTGGTGCCGCTCGGCGGAATCCGCCGGTCGGTGCTGGTGCTCGTGCTCGTGGGCTCGTTGCTCGAGGGATCGCTGCCCTTCCATCCGGCACCCGGTCCGCTGCTCGGTCTGTGGCTGCCCTGGTTCGCCCTCTCCGCGGTCGCTCTGTGGCGCATGAGTGGCGGCGTGCTCCGACCCGGCGACCGCAGCCGTGAGGCGACGGCGCGCCTGGGCACGTCGTGGCGCGGGTTGACGGCACCGAACGGCGAGCCGGTCACCACCCGTTCGGCGATCGGGATGCTGTTCGGTCTCGATCACGGTGCTGCCGTGGTGTCCATGGTGGTGGGCGTGAGTGTGGTGGTGGGCCTGCGCGGGTTGAGCGACCGGGTGACCCACACGCTGCAGCCGTTGACGGTGGCCGACACGGTGCTGCTGCTGGTCGCGGCGCTGTGGGTGCTGGCCGCCGGCCTGTCGAGGCTGCGTCTGCTCACAGTGCGCGCCCTGCCGCGTCGCACGACCCGGCTGACCACATCGTTCACCAGCACGTTCGCCGGTGCGCCTGCCCTGGTCGCCGACATCACGCCGCGAGGCGCTGCCGTGATCGGGCCGCTGCACGTCGACGAGGGTGACCGGGGTGAACTCGAACTGGTGCTGCCCACGGCCACCGGGTGTGTGTCGGCGCGGATCGATGTCGTGGTGCGCTACGTGCGCTCGGGTTGGGGAGCCGACCTCGGAGGCGACCGTCGCGCCGGTGTCGAGTTCGTGGCGCTGCCGGCGCATGTGCGCGACGCGCTGATCGAGTTCTGCATGGTGCAGCCGGCCCTGGCCGTACTGACCGGCGCCGGGTCGACACCGACCACCGAGTTCGCGACGCCGCTCACGGTCGATGCCGAACGGCCGGTGGCGCCGCGACGCGCCGGACTGCGCATCGCCGTCGTGGTAGCGCTGGTGGGGGCTGTCGCCAGTTCGCTCGCCCCGTCGGCCGACGCCGCAGCCGGGGTGACCGCCCGCGTGACGGGCGACGCGGTGACTGGCGATGCAGTGGCAGTGCTGGCGATCGTGACCGAGCCGTCGAAGCTCACCAGCACCGCCGCCGCCGATGTGCTGGGTGCTGCAGCGCCGGCTGGGCCGGTGGTGACCGTGGTGTGTGCGTCCGACCCGGGGGGCGACGACCTGTTCGGCACATCGGACGACATCGTGGCCGCGCCTCGCTCGGTGGTGGCCGATGCGTCCGGTCGGTTCTCGCTGGATCTGCCGCCCGAGCTGGGCACCCGGCTCGATGGAGGACGGGTGGCCGTGAGTGCAGGCGTGGCGTGCTGGCGTTCGGTGACGCCTGCGGCGTCGATGCCCACCGGTGCGCTGGCGCTCGGCGACACGGTGTGGCACGACATCGACCTCGACGGATCGTTCGACGCGGGTGAGCCGGCAGTAGCCGACGCCGTGGTGACGCTGCTGCGTGCCGACTCGGCCGAGGCGCTCGTTGCCGTGCGCCGGGCGCGCACCGACTGGGCCGGCCGGTTCGAGTTCGCTGCGCTGCCACCCGGCGACTACGCCGTCGCCGTCTCCGACCTGCCGAGTGGACTGGTGGCAGCCGATGTGCTGGGCCGATCGACGGTGTTCCACCTCGACACCCACTCGGAGACCGACGCCGGGAGCGCCGAGACCGAGGTGCCCGGCCTGGCGCTGGTGGATGCTTCAGCGCAGATCGCGGGCGACCGCAGCCCTGCGGGCGGTGTGGTGCGGTGGCTGCCCGCTGTGCGCAGCGCCGACCTCGCGCCCGACCAACGCTCGGAGCAGCCGGCCGTGCGATGGCTGGTGCCGTTGATGACCCTGCTGTTGGCGACACCACTGCTGGCCGGTCTGGTGACCCTGCCCGCCTGGACGCGTCGCCGCCGGGGTGGTTCGGGCGGGGGAACGCACCGCCCCGACCGCGAACCCGACAGCGCACCCCTGCGGCTGCCACTCAGCCTGGATCGTCGACCTCGCCACCTTTGGCGGTGAGATAGCCGATGGCCCGCTCGGCGCGCGGGTAGCGCTGGACCAGCGACCAGAACGCCGCGTTGTGAGCCGGCACGTCGAGGTGGGCGAGTTCGTGCACGATGACGTAGTCGACGACCCAGTCGGGAAACGGGGCCAGCGCCGACGACAACCGGATGCGACCGGTGGAGGGTGTGCACGAACCCCAGCGTCGCGCCATGTTGTCGGACCACACGATGGAGGTGGGCACTTTCAGGCCGTGGGTGCGTGCCAGTGCAGCAGCGCGCTTGGGGAGGTCGAATCGATCGGTCGAGAGGCGGCGGGAGTACGACGCGCGCGTCTTGCCGACCCAGTGGCTGATCTCTTCATCGCTCATCCACCAGGGCACGGTGATGCGCAGCAGGTCGCCGCGGAGCTCGGAGCCGACCGAGCGCTTGCGGCGGCGTGAACGGGTGACTTCCACCTGGAAGTCGACGACATGATCGAGGTTCGAGGTCATAACACCTCCTGGGACGACTCCGACGGTGGCGGAGTGCCGGGACGAGGCGGGGCATCGCCCGCAACAGGTGCCACCAGTTCGACTACCTCGCCGGCGCTGACGCGACCGGAGGCATCTACCGTGAACCAACTGCCCGACAGGTTGGGCATGTGTGGGTCGTGGCTGTCGAGGGCACGACGAACGGCGCGGATGACCCCGCCGTGGCTGACCACCAACACCTCGCCGCCCCGGTGCTGGGCAGCGATGTCGACCAATGCGGCCAGCACGCGGGCCGCCGCATCGGGATAGGGCTCGAAGCCCTCGGGCCGCTGTTTGGCGGCGAGGAAGCCGGGCCATCCGGCCTCGACCTCGTGCGCCCGCAACCCCTCCCACGGCCCCACATCGGTTTCGCGCAGCCGGGGATCGATGAGTACCGGGCCGATGCCGTGGAGTTCGGCGATGATCTGCGCCGTGAGCGTGGCGCGCTGCAGGTCGCTGGCCCACACCGCATCGAAGGCACCGAGCACCTCGGCGGCTGCCGCTGCCTGCTGCATGCCCTCGTCGTCGAGCGGGATGTCGGCATGACCCTGCCAGCGGCCCTGGGAGTTCCACACACTGCGCCCGTGGCGCACGACGAGCACACGGGTGGTGTCCGGTCGGTGGGAGGCGTGGGTCATGGACGCAGGGTACCGGCGCGGTGTGGCACGGTTCGCGAGGTCGAGGTGTCGATGCACGAAGTGGCGAGCACGGAAGCGCAGCACCGGTACGATCACCGACGTGGCCGTCATCAGGTTGTTCGCATCGGCGCGTGAAGCCGCCGGCACGGGCTCCGACTCGATCGACGGTGCCACGGTGGGCGAGGTGCTCGACCAGGCGGTGGCCCGCTACGGCACGGCGTTCGCCGCCGTGCTCGGCACCTGCCGCATCTGGCTGAACGGCAGCGCGGCCGACCGGGCCGACGCCGTCACCCCGGCCGACGAAGTGGCGGTCCTGCCGCCCGTGAGTGGAGGATCCCAGTGACCGACATCGACCCCACCCTGTTGCCGCTCGACGAGTTGCGCGCTCTGCGCAGCAATCTGCTCGGCGAGGAAGACGCGGTCTCGTACGTGCGTCGCCTGGTGCAGGCCCGCATCGACCTCGCCGACGCCGAGTTGCGCCGCCGTCGGCTAAACGATGAGGCGGTCACGCCCGAGGCCCTGCCCGGCATCCTGGCCAGCCGGCTCACCGGCGGCCCCGCCCGGCCGCCCCGCCCGGCGGTCGATGCCAGCGAGCACCCGCTCGCGGTCGAGTTCGACGATCTGTGCACCCGCCTCGGCGCCGCCGAGCCGTCGGCACTCACCGACAGCCAGCTCGCTTCGCTGCGCGACGAACTGCGCGCCTTCGAACAGGCCCGGTCGGTCGAACGGCAGGCCTTGTTCCTGCGCATCGACGCGCTGAGCGCCGAGTTGGTGCACCGCTACCGCGAGGGTGAGGCCGACATCGAGGGCCTCCTCGCCGACGAGTGACCGCCCGGCCGCTGCCCGACGTCGGCTCGTTCATCAAGAGTCAGCGCGAGCACGCCCGCATGAGCGTGCGCACCCTCGCCGAACTCGCCGGGGTGAGCAACCCGTACCTGTCGCAGATCGAACGCGGGTTGCGCAAGCCGAGTGCCGAGATCCTGCAGCAACTCGCCAAGGCGCTGCACATCAGCGCCGAGTCGCTCTACGTGCGCGCCGGGCTGCTGGCCGACCAGCCGGTGAGCACCAACGAGGTGCGCGATGCCATCGCCCGCGATCGCCGGCTCACGCCTGAACAGCAGCAAGCGCTGCTGAACGTGTACGACAGCTTCGTGGCCGCCAACGTCCCACCTCCTGCTGCTTCCTGACCTGGGCCCGGTGGGGCCTTGGCCGCCCGCGAAGGGGGGTAGGGGGGAATGGGAGGCGGATGGCTAGCGTTGGGGCTTCCGTGCAACGTCTGGCCGTGCTCTCGCTCCACACGTCACCGCTCGTGCAACCGGGCTCAGGCGACAGTGGCGGCATGAACGTGTACGTGCGCGAGTTGGTGTCGGCGCTGGCCCAGGCGGGCGTCGACTGCACCACGTACACCCGGGCCACGTCGGCGAGCCTGCCCGAGGTGGTGCAGATCGAACCCAACCACCGCGTGGTGCACGTGCCCGCCGGCCACCACGAACTGCGCAAGGAAGACCTGCCGCACATCATCGACGACTTCGTCGACGGGGTGAATCACTACCTCGACGGCCCGTTCCCGGCCGATGTGGCCCACGCCAACTACTGGCTCAGCGGCCAGGCTGCACACCGCCTGAAGCACCTGCGCGAGATGCCCTTCGTCAGCACGTTCCACACGCTCGCCAAGGTGAAGGCCGAAGGTGGCGACCTCGAACCCGAGTGGCGCACCCAGGCCGAGCACGAGATCATCGGCTGTGCCGACGCCATCTGCGTCAGCTGCGTGGAGGAAGAGCAGCAGTTCCGCCGGCTGTACGGCGACCCGCCCGGCCGCATCGAGGTCATCGCCCCGGCGGTCGAGCACGCCTTCTTCGCGCCGGGTGAGCGGTCGGGCGCGCGGTACGCGCTGGAGCTGTCCGACGATGTGCCGGTGCTGCTGTTCGTGGGTCGCATCCAGCCGCTGAAGGGCCCCGATGTCGCGGTGCACACGCTCGCGGCGCTGGGTCGGCGCGACGCCATCCTGCTCATCGTCGGTGG
>JBEICS010000008.1:0-13819 GCA_040383925.1 Acidimicrobiaceae bacterium
GGCCATCGTCACGGTGCTGGCGTCCACCGTGGCCCTGGCTCGTTCCTCGGCCGAGGTGCACGCCGAGGCGCATGCCCATCCGCACGGCGGTGCTGCCGATGAGGTCGAGGCGGCACCGGGCGAACAGCGCCTCGCCTGACCCGCAGCACGACAGGACCTACGGCCGGAGAGCCCGTGCCGGCCCAGTCGTTCATGTGCCACCTGTCGGCCCGGCATGCCGATGTGGCCACGCGCGTGGTGGGCGCGGAGGCGGATCGACGCTCTGTTGGGGGCCTGACGGCTCAGCCGTTGCGCGGCAGGTCGCGCCACGCGGTGGTGCGCTCGTTGCTCGGCTCTTTCGGTAGGCCGAGGACGCGTTCGCCGATGATGTTGCGCTGTACCTGATCGGTGCCGCCGTAGATGGGCGGTGCTTGGGCGAACAGGGCCATCTCGGTGATGTGGCCGAGGAACGGGTTGCCGGTAGCGGCATCGAGGGCGGCGCGGTGCTCGCTGTCGTACGCGTGCAACATGCCATAGGGGCCGGCGATGCGCAGACCGACATCGCGCGAGCGGCGCACGATCTCGCTCATCGCCAGCTTGGCGATGTTGCCGGCACCTGCGATGTCGCGGCCAGCAGCCTTCTCGGCCTTCTGGCGCAGGGTGGTGTAGCGGCCGATCTCGGCCAGGGTGTGCAGTTGCACGAGTTGCTGGCGGATGGTGGGATCCTGGTTCTTGCCGGAGTGTTTCGCCATCTCGGTGAACATCCGCTGGCCTGCTGCGGTGGTGGCGCCCCCGCCTGCAGTGGCCGGCGAGCGGGTGGAGCGCACGAAGTCGCCCGCCCGCTTGGGCAGGTCGCCGACGATGGTGCCGGGCGCGGCCAGGGCCACACCGCCCGAGCCGCCCGAGCCGAGGCCCGAGCGCTCGAACGCGAGGGTGGTGTTGGCGACGGCCCAGCCGTTGTGCAGGCCACCGACGAGGGCGTCGTCGCCCACGCGGGCGTCGGTCATGAAGACCTCGTTGAACAGGGCCCGGCCGGTCATCTCACGCAGCGGCCGGATCTCGACCAGGCCGGGCTGGTGCATGTCGAAGGCGAACCACGAGATGCCCTGGTGCTTGGGGATGTCGGGGTCGGTGCGGGCGATGAGCATGCCCATGTCGGCGACATGGCCGCCCGAGGTCCACACCTTCTGGCCGTTGACGATCCACTCCTCGCCGTCGCGCACGGCCCGGGCCCCGAGGCTGGCGAGGTCGCTGCCCGCACCGGGTTCGCTGAACAGCTGGCACCACGCCTGGGCGCCGGTGACGATGGGCCGGACGAAGCGCTCGATCTGCTCGGGCGTGCCGTGGGTGGCGATGGTGGGCGCGGCGAGCAGCATGCCCAGGCCACCCGGGGCAGGCAGTGCACCGCGTTCGGCGATCCGTCGCGAGACGGCGATCGCATCGTTCCGCGACACGCCCTTGCCGTAGGCCTCCACCGGCAGGGCGGGCGCCGCCCAGCCGGACAGCCCGAGTCGTTCCCACCAGTCGCCCACCGTGAGGTCGGCATCCCAGTTGGCGTCGATCCAGGCGTCGAGTTCGTCGAGCAGTTCTCCCATCGGCTCACCTAACAGCACCGTGCCGGTCCGATCCAAGTCCTGCGACCAGCAGATGGTCGATCTGCCGCGATTCCGGCACATTCCACGCAAAGAGTGGGCGAATGAACGCGTCGGGTGATATCTTCCAGGCGTTTCGTCCCGGCCCATCGGGACATCGATCCAGGGGGACTCCCATGACCCGTCTCGCTCCGCCACGGCACCGACTCCGTCTGGTCGCATCGGTCGCCGCCCTTGCGCTCGCTGCATGCGGCGGTGGAGGAGGAGCAGAGGAGGGTGCCGACCAGGGCTCCACGCCGGCACCGACGGATGCGCCTGCTGTCGACAGTCAGGTGCCGGTCGACCCTGCCACCGTCGACACCGCTGTCGACAGCACCGGCGTCGACACCAGTGCCGCCACCGAGACGACGGTCGCTCCGGAGACGGAGTTCGCGCCGCTCGTGTTCGCGGCGCAGTTGGCCGGCCCGCTCAGCGTCAGCGCCAGCGGCTGTGTGGTCGATGGCATCGCCAGCGAGGGGGCCGAGTCGTGGGAGTCGGTGGCGCTCAGCGCCACCCATGCCTTCATCCCGGTCGATGGCGGCGTGGCAGCACTGGCGTTCACGCCCGGTGCAGCATGCGGGGCGACGCTCGACGCCGCTGTCGGTGATGGTGGAATCCTGGCCACACCCGATTCGGTCGACACCGTGTCGGCGACTGCGACCAACAAGGTGGCGGCCAGCGGGGTGTTCAGCACCACGGTGTTCGACGTGGCGCTCGGCCAGTCGTTCACCTGCGACGACGCAACTGGCGTGGCAGCCATCTCGCCCGATGGCGCCCGGATCGTCACCACGTTCCCCGGAAGTCCGGTCGAGCAGTTCGACCTCTCCGAGACCACCTGCACAGCTGCGGGCGAGATCCCGCTGCCCGCCGATCTGGCCGACCTGTACTTCTTCGGGTTCGCCGGCAGCGACTACTACATGGGCGGCAAGGGCACCGACGAGACGGTGTACGCCACGCTGGTGAGCGGCGGCGCCACCCTGTGGAAGGTGGGCAACCCCGAGGTGGGCGCCCAGGGATGGATCGGATGGGTTCACGGAATGGTGCCGTGCAACGGCGGGCACTGCATCGTCGACACGAACACCGATTCGCTGATCGTCACCGATGCAGCCGGTGTGGTGCGGGCCCAGTTCCCCATCAGCGAACTCATCGGTGGTCGTCGCTTCTACCACGAGATGCACGTCGGCCCCGACGGCGCCGTCTACCTCGTCACGTCCGAGCGGGGCGACGACGGTGCAGGTGGGTCGAAGTACCGGAGCGACCTCGTGCGGCTCGAGATCACCGGCTGAGCACCGCCGGGAGGTGGCGGGCCTGCGGTGACGTGGCAGAGTGCTGCGCATGCGGGTGATGACCTGGAACCTGTGGTGGCGGTTCGGCCCCTGGGAGGCACGTGAGGGTGCCATCCACGCCGTGTGCCGGTCCGAGCAACCCGACGTCCTGCTGCTGCAGGAGGTGTGGGGTGCCGACGGCGACTCGGCGGCGCATCGCATCGCCGCCGTGCTCGGCTACCACGTCGCACTCAGCGACGACCCGTTCGCGTCGCAGCGCGCCGACACCGGGGCAGGGTTCCACAACGCCATCGTCAGCCGCTGGCCCATCGGCCACGTCGTCAGCCATGCGCTGCCGCGTCTCGACGGCACCGCCGGTCATCGGCGTGCACTCGGCGCCGTGCTCGACACCCCGTACGGCGCGTGGCCGGTCGTCAGTACCCACCTCGACCACCGCTTCGACGAGTCGGCGGTGCGGCAACTGCAGTGCGAGCGGGTGCTGCAGATCGTCGACGAGATGCGCGGCGACCCCGACCGCGATCCGCCGGTGGTGGTGGGTGGCGACTTCAACGCGCCCCCCGACAGCGACGAGATCCGTTTGCTCACCGGTCGACGGGCGGCGCCGGTGCGCAACCTCGTGCTGTCCGACTGCTGGGAGCAGGTGGGCGAGGGCAGCGGCGCCACGTGGCGCTCCGACAATCCGTATCAGGCCGCCACTGCGTGGCCCGATCGTCGGCTCGATTACGTGTTCGTCAGTTGGCCGCGCCCCAAGCCGTTCGGCAACCCGCACCATGCGCATCTGGCCGGAGTCGATGCTGTCCCGCTGGGCTCGCTGGGTCCCGTCGTCGCGAGTGATCACGCCGCCGTGGTGGTCGACCTCGTGGTGGCACCCGCTCCCGCGACCTGAGCGGCGCGCGGGGTAGGGTCGCGGCTGCATGGCGACGTTGCGCTTCAGCTTCGGCACGATGGGCTCGGGGAAGAGCACCATGGCGCTGCAGATCCATCACAACCTGGCGAGCCGCCAGTTGTTCGGTCTGCTGCTCACCACCCTCGACCGCGAAGGTGCCCAGGTGACGAGCCGGCTCGGGGTGGCCGCCGAGGCGGTGGAGGTGGTGCCCGAACTCGACCTCTACCAGCTCGCCCTCGACAACTGGCCGCTGCACTACCTGGTGTGCGACGAGGCTCAGTTCTACACCGAGGCGCAGTGCGACCAGCTCGCTCGCGTCGTCGACGACCTCGGTGTCGACGTGTTCGCCTTCGGGCTCATCACCGACTTCCGTGGCCTGCTCTTCGATGGCACCAAGCGGCTGCTCGAAGTGGCCGACGAGCGTGTGCCGATGCAGGTGGAGGCGCGCTGTTGGTGCGGTGCGCGGGCCACCCACAACGCTCGACTCGTGAACGGGCGCATCACCTACACCGGTGAGACGGTGGTGGTGGGCGACACCGGGGGAGGCGATCACGAACAGCCGCTGTTCGGCGACGCGGTGCGGTACGAGTTGCTGTGCCGTCGCCATTACGCGGCGGGCGAGATCGGCAGCTGAGCGGTGAGTCGGCGGCGTCGGACGGGGAGTGGTCCGGCGTGGTCGATCCTCGTGCTGACGCTCGGCATCGGCCTGCTCGCCGTGCCGGGCACCGGGCGTGCCGCCGACGACGCGGTCGTGCCCGACGGGTGGGCGGTGGCTCGAATGTCGGCGCAGCGGCTGAGCCCGCCGTTGCCCACGATCACCTTGGCGTTCGCGGGCGACACCCTGGTGCACAGTCCGCTGGTGGCCCGGGCCTGGCAGAACGGCGGGGGTTCGCGCTACGACTTCTCGCCCATGTTCGTCCGCATCGCTCCGGTGGTCGGCTGGGCCGACCTCGCCGTGTGCCATCTCGAGTCGCCCGTCGCGCCGTTCGGCGAGCCATTGAGCACGGCTCCGCGCTACGGCATTCCCGGCGATATCGCCGTCGGTCTCGCCTCAGCCGGGTGGGACCGGTGCAGTACGGCCAGCAACCACAGTTACGACCGTGGCGCTGGTGGTGTCGACGCCACTGTCGCGTCGCTCACTGCTGCCGGTCTCGGGCAGTCGGGTATGGCACGGGCCCCGCTCGAACGCATCGCACCGGTACTCGACGTGCGGGGTGTGAAGGTGGTGCACCTGTCGTACACCTGGAGCCTGAACGGGATGCGGCTGCCTGCCGAGCAGCCCTGGCTCGTGAACCTCATCGATCCGGTGCAGATCGTGGCCGACGCCACCGAGGCGCGATCGCGGGGTGCCGAGATCGTGGTCGTCAGCCTCCACTGGGGTGTCGAGAAGGAGTCGCGGCCGTCGTCGTATCAGCGTGAGGTCGCCGACGCGGTCACGGCATCCGGTGCGGTCGACCTGATCGTCGGCCACCATGCCCATGTGGTGCAGCCCATCGAGCAGGTCAACGGCCGGTGGGTGGCGTTCGGTCTGGGCAACCATCTGTCGAACATGACCGACGGGTTCGGGTGGCCTGCAGCGAGCCAGGACGGCGCGGTGCTGCTGGTCACGATGCATCGCCGGGCCGACGGCACCATTGCGATCGATCGCCCCGAGGTGGTGCCCACCTGGGTCGACCGCAACGACGGGTGGGTCGTGCGGCCGGTCGTCGCCGACCTGGCCGACCCGGCCACACCAGCCGGCGTACGCGCCCAGCTCGCGGCGTCGCTGGCTCGCACCCGCACGGTGCTGGGCGACTTCATCCGCGTATGAGCGCCACCAACTGCGGCACCACGGCGTCGCGAACGAACTCGTCGGCCGCCTCGGTCGACAGGTGTACGCCGTCGGGTCGTCCGGCCGGTCCGTCGAGGCCGTTCACGGTGAGCCACGCAGGCAGGTCGACCTGTTCGACCGGGAGGTCGGCGACGATGGTGCGCAGTGCCTGCCACCGCACCGGGTCGTCCATCGGGCTGGTGATGCGGTCCCACTCCAGGTCGATGTCGGGTGGGGTGATCCACACCACCCGCGCTCCCGTGGCCTCGACGTGGGCGACGAAGGCCCGGTAGGCCCGCGAGATCATCGTCGCGCCGTCGGGATCGGCAACCGACACGACGCGGCCATCGGCCATGGTGATGTCGGTGCCGTCCCACGGGCCCACGCTCACCAGCACCACGTCGTAGCCCTCGGCGGCGACCCGGCGGGTGATGGAGTCCCATTCGCTCACGCACGCCGAGAGGTCGATCGTGGTCTGCTGGCCGTCGCTCTCGGTCATGGCGTGCAGGCGACCGTCGTCGACCGCTGACAGGCCGCAACCGGGGAAGGCGGCGCTGCCGGCCAGCACCGTGTCGGTGTGGCGCTCGCTGTACGGCACGAGTGCTTCGGCGAGGTGTACCGCCGTGCTGTCGCCGACGATGAGCACGCGAACGGGGCGCGGTGCCGGGGGAGTGGTACGGGCCGGCGTGCGTGGTGCGCCGTCGGGTGCGGCTGCGAGGGCGCGGGCAGGAGCGGCGGTGGTGGTGGGGGCCAGGGCTGCGGCAGCTGGGGCTGCGGCGGCCGGGGCTGCGGCGGCCGGGGCTGCGGAGGCCGGGGCTGGTGCGAGCGTGACGACGAGGGCATCGCTCGAACGGGGCGCCGGAACCACGAGCAGGGTGACAGCGACGACAGCGGCGAGGGCACCGACCGCGGCGACGTTGCCGGGCCAGCCGGTCAGCCGACGTCGCGAGCGGATGGGCTGCTCGATCCATCGGAACGAGAGGTCGGCCAGGGCCACCGCGATCGCCACCCGCAGCACGGCCAGGGCGAGTCCGTCGAGTGAGGTGCGCTGCTCATCGATCAATGCGATGACCGGCCAGTGCCACAGATAGATGCCGTAGCTGCGGTCGCCGACCCAGCGCATGGGTCGCGCCGCCAGCACCGGTCCCCAGGCGCCGTCGGCCACGGCCACCACCACGACCACCGCCAGCGCAGCGAACAGCGGGAAGCCCCAGTGGAACAGCCAGTCCGATCGCTCGGACGAGACCGCCACCAGTGTGAGGGCACCTACTGCGGCGACCGGTGCGAGGCGTCGGGCGACCCCTCCGCCGCGCAGGGCACCGCCTCGGTCGACGGTGAACGCCCCGGCGGCAGCACCGATGAGGAGCGCGTGGGCCCGGGCGAAGGTGTTCATGTAGGCCGCTGTCCGATCGGTCGGATCGAACAGCGCAGCCATGAACACAATCGATGCTGCAGCGAGCAGGAGCGCCATGGTCGAGATCGCAGTCCGACTGCCGACGCGCCAGCGACGCGCGAGCGAGACCGTGCCCACCAGGACGAGGGGCCAGACGAGGTAGAACTGTTCCTCGATGGCGAGCGACCAGAAGTGGGTGAGCGGCGACACGTCGCCGAAGCGGGCCCAGTAGTCGCCGCCACCGCTGATGGTGCCCCAGTTCGACGCCCACAACGTGGCGAACAGCGCGTCGCGGCGGAGCGAGGCGACAGCGACGTCGAGCAGTGGCCACAGCACCACGACCACCCCGATGACCGTGAGGCTCGCCGGCATCAGGCGGCGCACCCGGGCGCCCCAGAAGTGGCCGAGGTCGATGCGGGCGGTGCGGTCGTGCTCGGCGAGCAGGCGCCAGGTGATGAGCCAGCCGGAGATGACGAAGAACGCGTCGACGCCGAGGTTGCCGCCGTCGAGGTAGCCGAGGTGGAACGCCACCACCAGGCCCACCGACACGGCACGCAGACCATCGAGGCCCGGCCGGTAGCCCGGCGAGCCGATGGTGGCGTTGTGTTGGGTGGGTCGGCTGAGCACCTCGGCGGTGGTCATGCAGGGCAACGTAGCAGTACAACTCTCCCGAGGGGAGGGGTGATTGGCGACACATGTGGCGAAGGTCTCCTGCGCGCGTGTGGCACTACGCAGGGTGACTCGGCACAGTACGAACCGTGGTCAATCGGCGGCGTGTAGTGGCTCTGTTTGCGGCGATCTTGCCGATCCTGGCGTTGGCGCCCGTCGCCGAAGCGCGCAGCGAAGGGACGACGCCGAAGCCGTCGGCGCGGGTCACCCGCATCGTGTTGCTGGGCGACTCGCTGGCGCACGAGGTGAGTGGCGTGGTCCAGTTCCTCTCCCGGTCGAAGCCGGTGATCCCGAAGTTCTGGGGAGGCACGGCACCGTGCGACTGGCTGGGGGTCGACCTGCAGGCCAACCGCTCGACGGTGGTGGTCGTCTCGTTCACGGGCAACTCACTCACCCCCTGCATGAGCGATGGTGCAGACGGGTACCTCCGCGGCGACGCCTTGATCGAGCGCTACCGCGCCGATGTCACGGCACTGGTCGCCTCCGCCCGCGCCTCGGGCGCCCGGGTGCTCCTGGTCGGTCAGCCGCTCCGGGCGCCGTCGTTCGGGGCCGATGCCGAGGTGGAGGGCGTCAACGCGATCTACCGCGAACTGGCGCTGCAGCGGTATGTGTCGTTCGTCGATGCGGGTGGGTTCGTCGAGATGAACGGCGCGTTCACCGATCGGCTGCCCTGTGCGCCCATCGAGCCGGTGTGCGGCGACGACGGCCAGAACGTCGTGCGCGGCGATGGCGTGCACTTCTGCCCGGTGCCCGGGCCTCCCGGCAGTTGCGAGGTGTGGTCGTCGGGCGCGTTGCGGTTCGGCATGGTCATCGCCTACGCCGCTGCGCGACCCGCTGCATTCGACTGAGCCGGGCGGCGTTGCCGCCGCCGGTCACTTCCAGGCGCAGGGCAGGCGCTTGATGCCGTTGATGAAGTTGCTCTGCAGGTAATCGGGCTCGCCCGTGATGCGCATGTTCGGCAGGCGACGGCGGATCTCGTCGAACATCACGGCGATCTCGCGGCGCGCCAGGTTTGCGCCCAGGCAGAAGTGCGGTCCGCCGGCCCCGAAGCCGGCCTGCTGGGGCTGCAGCGGACGGCGCACGTCGAACTCGAAGGGGTTGGCCCACACGGTCTCGTCGCGGTTGGCCGAGTTGTACCAGAGCACCACCTTGTCGCCGGCGGCCACCTTGGTGCCGTTGATGACGACGTCTTCGGTGGCGGTGCGGCGGAAGTGGATGACGGGGGTGGCCCAGCGGACGATCTCGTCGACCGCGGTCTTGGTGGTTCCCTCGAAGTCGTTGAACCAGATGTCGCGCTGGTCGGGGTACTGGGTGAGTGCCCGCATGCCGTGGCTGATGGCGTTGCGCGTGGTCTCGTTCCCGGCCACGGCCAGCAGGATGAAGAACGAACCGAACTCCTGCGACGTGAGCCGCTCGCCGTCGACCTCGGCGTGCATCATGATCGACGACAGGTCGTCGGTGGGGTTCTTCAGGCGCTCTTCGCCGAGCGCCTGGGCGTAGCCGTACATGCCGATGG
The DNA here is from genome assembly GCA_040383925.1 of Acidimicrobiaceae bacterium. GTDB lineage: Bacteria > Actinomycetota > Acidimicrobiia > Acidimicrobiales > Ilumatobacteraceae > VFMC01. The sequence continues at coordinate 9,171 of JBEICS010000008.1, forward strand.
CTGCGCCCATCAACGCCTCGAGCGTGCCGCCGAACTCGGGGTCGCCGGCGCCGAGGATGACGTTGGTCCAGTTGAAGATCTGCTGCTCGTCGGCGGCGGGAATACCCATCATCTCGCAGATGATCTGCAGCGGCAGGGGAGCGGCGATCTCGTTGACGAAGTCGCACTCGCCCTCGGGGAAGCGCTCGAGCAGGCTGTCGACGAGTGCCTCGGCCTTCTGGTGCACGTACTGCTCGACGCGGTTGATCTCTTTCGGGGTGAATCCCTTCGAGACGATCGAGCGGAGGCGGAAGTGCTTGGGGTCGTCCATCGCGATCATCGACCCGAAGAACTCGGCCATCTCCATCGGCAGGTCCTGGATGTTGCTGCCCTGGCCGCTGATGAACAGCTGTGGGTTGCGGCTGGCGAACCACACGTCCTCGTGACGCACGAGCGACCAGTAGCCGGGCCCGACCGGGAACGGCGAGTCCTCGAACGTGCGCTCCTCGTAGAAGTGCAGCCCCGGTGCCTGGCGCAGTGCCCGGAACGCTCCCTCTCGGTAGTCGCGTGAGGCGAGCCAGAACTCGGGATCGGAGAGGTCGAACGAGTCGGCGCCGACGCTGCCGTCGACCAGGGGAGCAATGTCTGCCATGAGACGACAGTATCGGTTGTGTCTCACCTACTGTCTCATCGTGGCCGAGTTCACCTTCTTCGTCGACGCCGATCTGTACGGGTTCGGGGCGGGTGAGCTCGCTGCCGATGAAGCCGACCTGCACGCGGCCGGGGTGAGCCTGGTCGACATCCCCACCGGGTACGGCCTCGACCTCGGCGAACGCATCCCGGTGCGGGTGGTGGGCACACCGAAGGGTCTGCGGTTCTACGCCAAGTTGCTGGGTCTGCGCGATCCACTGCAGCTCGACGAACTCGAACGGGTCATCGCCGCTGCCGATGCGCGTGGCGAGTTCCTCCACGATCTGTGACCGGGCAGGTGGGATCGGGCAGGTGGGATCGGGCAGGTGGGATCGGGCCGTTAGGGTGGGCTGATGCTTCGCCCGGACGAGATCGAACGACTGCTGGTGGTGACGGCCCATCCCGACGACGTCGACTTCGGGTCGGCCGGCACGATGGCGGTACTGGCCGCTGCCGGAGTGGAGGTCACGTACTGCCTGGTCACCGACGGCGACGCCGGAGGCAGCGACCGCGAGATGTCGCGATCCGACATGGCGGCACTACGCCGGGCCGAGCAGACCCGTGCCGCCAAGGCGGTCGGGGTCGAGCGGCTCATCTTCCTCGGCCATCCCGACGGGCGGGTGATGGCCGACCTCACGCTGCGCGAAGACATCAGCCGGGTCATCCGTCAGGTCCGACCGCAGGTGGTCGCCTGCCAGTCGCCTGAGCGCAACCTCGACCGCATCTACGCCAGCCACCCCGATCACCTCGCTGCCGGCGAGGCCGCCATCTGCGCGGTGTACCCCGATTCGCGCAACCCGTTCGCGTTCCCGGGTCTGCTCGAGGCGGGCCTCGAGCCGTGGACGGTCGACGAGGTGTGGGTGATGGGCCATCCCGGTGGGGTCGACTACATCGACATCACCGCGCAGATCGACCGCAAGATCGAGGCGCTGATGTGTCACGAGAGCCAGCACGCCGACCCGGTGCGCACCGAGGCACTGGTGCGCGAATGGGGCCGCGCTCTCGGTGCCGCAGCCGGCCTGCCCGAGGGCTCGGCCGCCGAGTTGTTCCGCGTCGTCAACACCCGCTGACCCGCCCCGCGATCCCAGCGCGATGAGCGGTGTGCGCACCTGCTGCGCAGGTTGCTCATCGCGGTGGGGGTGGCGTTGGTGGGGGTGACATGGGGTGGGCTACGATTTCGGCGTTCGCTTGACCGGGCGGTCAAGCGCGAGTCGAAGGGGAACCAGCCATGCCCGAAGCAGTCATCGTCGCCACCGCACGCAGCCCGATCGGTCGGGCCAACAAGGGATCGCTCGCCTCGCTGCGACCCGACGACATGAGTGCCCAGATCCTGAAGGCGCTGATGGAGAAGGCCCCGCAGGTGCAGGCCTCCGACGTGAACGACGTGATGTGGGGCATCGGCCAGCCCGCCGGTGAAGGCGGCTTCAACATCGCCCGCGTCATCAGCGTGCTCGCCGGCTACGACGACATCCCGGGCGTCACGGTGAACCGCTACTGCTCGAGCAGCCTGCAGACCATCCGCATGGCGTTCCACGCCATCAAGGCGGGCGAGGGCGACTGCTTCATCGCCGGTGGCGTCGAGACCGTCAGCCGGTACGCCTCGGGTGCGTCCGACATGGCGCCCAACCCGCTGTTCAAGGTTCCGGGTGCCCGCACAGCGGCGCGTGCACAGGGCGGCCAGGGCACCTGGACCCCGCCCGAGGGCATGCCCGACATGTACATCGCCATGGGCCAGACCGCCGAGAACGTGGTCGAGGCCGAGGGCATCACCCGTGAGGAGATGGATCGCTTCGGTGTGCGCAGCCAGAACCTGGCCTGCGCCCATGTCGAGAACGGCTTCTTCGCCCGTGAGATCACGCCGCTCACGCTGGCCGACGGCACCGTGGTGAGCACCGACGACGGTCCTCGCCCGGGTACCACCTACGAGGGGGTCAGCCAGTTGAAGCCCGCCTTCCGTCCCGATGGCACCGTCACCGCCGGCAACGCCTGCCCGCTGAACGACGGCGCGGCTGCTGTGTTGGTGATGAGCGACACCAAGGCCAAGGAGCTCGGCCTCACCCCGCTGGCCCGCATCGTGTCGTCGGGTGTGTCGGGTCTGAACCCCGAGATCATGGGCCTGGGCCCGATCGAGGCCATCCGCAAGGCCCTCGGTATCGCCGGCATGACCATCGACCAGATCGACCTCGTCGAGATCAATGAGGCGTTCGCCTGCCAGGTGATCGGTTCGGCCAAGCACCTCGGCATCGACCTCGACAAGCAGATGAACGTCCATGGTGGCGCCATCGCCCTCGGTCACCCGTTCGGCATGACCGGCGCCCGCATCATGACGACGCTCATCAACGGCCTGCAGTGGGAGGACAAGACCTACGGCCTCGAGAGCATGTGCGTCGGCGGTGGCCAGGGCATGGCCATGATCGTCGAGCGGCTCAGCTGACCAGTACGTCGTCGGTGTCGGCTCGCGGTGCGGTGCGTTGGAGCGCCAGCGCCGCGAGCGTCACCAGCAGTACCAGCACGGCGGTGGCGATGAACGTGCCGTCGCCACCCCACCAGCCGTAGGCAACCGGCGATGCGAACGCGACGGTGGCAGCGGCAGCCTGGTTGATGGCGCCGGCCAGACCCTGCGCGGCCGAGCTGCGTCCCGCTGGTGCGGCTGCAGCAACGAGCGCTTGCGCGGCGGGAACGCCGAGTGCCTGGGCGATGCCTTCGACGACGAACAGCGGCAGCATCGCCCACGCGCTGGCGAACACCCCGTAGCCGAGGGTGATCGGCACCACGCAGGCAAGCGAGATCATGCAGAGCCGGAACGCGCCGTGGCGGTCGGCGAGCCGGCCGCCCATGGTGGTGAGCAGCGCGAACGGCAAGCCGTACAGCACGAAGCCGATACCGATCAGCCACTCGGGTGCACCGAGGTCGGTGAAGTAGCGGTCGAGGATGGTGTCGTACACGCCGACGGGCAGGAACAGCGCCATCCATGCCACCACGCCCACCTGGATGTCGCGGCGGCGCAGCAGATCGAAGCTGATGCGGTGCACCTCGGCGGTACGTGGTGGTTCGGGCAGGGTGAGTCGTGAGATGACGAGCGCGCCGATGCCTGCGCCGATGCCGCACAGGGCGAACGGCCAGCGCACGCCGAGCGGCTCGACCAGCACACCGCCGATCAACGGGCCGACGATGAAGCCGGCGAACTCCACACCGCTCAGCGTGCCCATGCGTTCGGCGGCCCGGGTGGGCGAGATGCTGGCCGCGATGGACCGCGACGCGGGGGCGAACAACCCGTTCGACACGCCGACGACGGCGCGGGCGAACACCAGCAGCGGCAGGGTCGACGAGACGGCGAACAGCACGCTGCCGACGAATGCGAGGGCGAGGCCGCCCGTGACGAAGGCACGGGTGTGCCCGCGGTCGGCGATGGGGGCGAGGGTCAGTTGACTCACGAAGTTGGCCACCAACCCGACGCCGGCGATCAGGCCGAGGCCGGCGTCGCCGAAGCCGTACGTGTCCTGCAGGTTGCCGAGCAGGCCGTACACCACGCTGTTGGCGACGCCGATGGCGACGGCAGCGAACAGCAGCACACCCCAGCCGGGCGTGCGGTCGCGGTTCACCAGTCCCACCGGTTCGGTCGGTCGGCCCGCACCACGACGACGCCGGGGTCGTTCGGTGGTCGTGTCGCCCTGACGATGTACTGCTCGCCGCCTGCCACCAGTTCGGCGAGCACCCACGAATCGCTCGCGTCGCGTCGGGGTTCGGCCAGGGGGTGCAGGGCGTCGATGGCAAGTCCGGCGGTGTCGGCCTCGGCTTCCCACAACGAGGCGAGCGCGCGCCGCAGTGCGGGCTCGTCGAAGAGGTCGTCGCCGGGCAGGCGCAGTTCGACCGAGGTGATGGTGACGGCCTCGAGGTCGCCGATGTCGACGATGTCGCCGCCGAGTTCGCCGTCGAGCATCACCACGACCGGGCCGTCGCGCCCGGCCACCCCGCCCACC